>JAEYTU010000609.1 GCA_023433825.1 Planctomycetota bacterium | reverse complement strand
GTCGTGCACCGTTCGTCGCTGCTGTTGGCCGGCGACTCGCTGGATGCCGACGGACTGCGCGCCGAGGCCGAGGCACGCCGCGCGGCTGGGCTCTACGCCGAGTTCGTCGACCGACGAACGCTGCGCGACCGCTTCGGGCTGGCGCGCGCCGGCGCGATCCTCAGTCCCGGCAACCTCGGCGTCGATCCGCGCAAACTGACGGCGCGGCTGCTGCTGGCGGCGATCGAACGCGGTGCGCGCTGTCACGCGCCGACCGAGGCGACTCACTTCACGTCGACGCGCAGCGGCGTCGAAGTCGAGACCGACGGAGGTCCCGTCGTCACCGCCGAACACGTCGTCCTCGCGACCGGATACGAGCTGACTGCCCTCGTCCCCGCCGACGGCCACCGCGTCGTCTCGACCTACGCGATCGCCACGAAGCCGCAAGCGCGAGCGCTGTGGCCGGAGCGAACGATGCTCTGGGAGGCGTCGGACCCATACCTGTACGTCCGCGCGACGCCGGACGGTCGCGTGATCTGCGGCGGCGAGGACGAGCCGTTCGCCGACGAGGCCGTGCGCGATTCGCTGCTGACGGCGAAGGCCACTCGGATCGCGGCGAAGCTCGGCAAGCTGCTGCCCGACGTCGATCCGACGCCGACGTTCGCGTGGACCGGTTCGTTCGGAACGACGAAGACCGGCCTGCCGTGGATCGGTCGACTTCCGCGTCGCCCGCGCATCCACGCCGTGCTCGGCTACGGCGGCAACGGGATCACGTTCTCGCGGATCGCCGCCGAGATCGTGCGCGCCGAGCTGACCGGTTCGCTCGACGCCGACGCCGAGTTGTTCGCGTTCCCGAAGTGAACGCGGCCGCGCGCCGCCTCCGTCACCACTTCAACCGTCGCGATAGCCCGCGGATCGGCGGATCCCACTCGGCAACGTCGTCGACGTCTGGCCCCGGTCGCGCCCAGTGGCTGTCGTTCGCCGTCGCGCCCTTCAGATGCGCGACGATCAGCCGCTGCGCGAGGTTCAACGTCGGCAACGCGCCGTGGAAACCCGCCGCCATCGAGAGCGCGCGGTCGCCGAGTTCCCAGTAGCCGAGGTCGTCGGGACGCAGGCAGACGAGGTGCTTGCGCGAAAGGAACGTCGGACACGCGCCCTGGTACGGCACCGTGCCGTCGCCAGTCCGGACGCTGCGCCCTTCCTTCGCCCACTCGTTCGTCCGGTCGTCGTCGCGCAGGTCGAAACGCGGTTTGCCGTTGACGACCTTCCGCGTCAGCGCGACGCGCGTCTTCGCATCGACGCCGACGAGGCAGAGCCACCGCGACGGGTCGAGGCCGGCGCTGGCGAGGTCGAACCCGTGCACGCGCGCGCGGAACGCCTTCGCCTCGTCGAGCATCGACTGCAGCAGTTCCTTCGCCTGTTGCTTGCGATCCGACGTCTTCGGCGGGCGTGCGGCCGTCAGACGAATGAACTCGGCCAACGTCTCGACGACGCCGTCCTGCCACGCGGCCGCGTCGTGCAGATCGACCGGCTTGCCGGCCTCGTCGACGACCGCGCCGTCGAAGTCGGGCAGCAGGTGGTAGAGCGCCGGCGTGATCCGCGCCGCTTCGCGCTCGCGTGAGTTCTGCTCCCCACCGCCGATCGAACTCGTGCCGGTCAGCACCTTGATCGGCGCCTCGAACGACCCGCGGAACGGCGTCGCGAGCGTCACGACGCGTCCGACTCGCGCCTTCTTTCCGTGCGCCTGCAGATACCCGGTCAGGATCAATCCGCCCATCGAATGCCCGACGAGGTCGACTTTCGGCGCGTCGAGGAACTCGGTGCGCGCGTAGTGCCTCGTCAGCTTCGTCCGCTCGATGACCTCGTCGACGAAGGCCGCGAGCTCCTCCTGCACGCGCACGAGCGGTTGGCGCCAGTCGTAGGCGAACGGGAACACCGGCACCGGTTCGTCGGCCTTGCTCGTCAGGTTGTGACGCAGCTCCTCGATCAGGTCGCCGTAGACGATCGGGAACACGGCGTCGGGGCGCACGCGCGCCGGCTCGCGCGCCTCGTAGCGAAGGTTCTCCGGATGCTGGCAGATCCGCTCGTAGCCCTTGTTCATGACCGCCGACCAGACGGTCTCCGGGCGAACCGCGTACTCGTCGCGCAGTTCGGACGCCGTGATGCCGGGAATGACGACGACGGGATTCTGGAAGGTCATGGCGACATCTCGGAGTTCGTTCCGTCGTCGTCGCGGCGCATCACCGCGGCGGCCGAATCGCGGTCAGGATCATGACGATCCACATCGACAGGACGCCGACGACGATCGCGCCCGCAATGCCGATCACGGCGAGATTGTCCGCATGCGACTCCAGCTCGCGCTTCGGTTGGCGCAGTACGGCCTTCGTAGGGCGACCATTGACGACAACCTCACGCGTTTCCTCGGTCACGTTCGTCGCGGCATCGCGGGAATTGCGGGGTTCGAACATGTCGACGAGCAAGGTCGGCGACGCAGCGCCGGTCGCCTGCAGTCCGAAAGCCGTTCCCCCGGCGAGTCCGACGATCGACGCCAGCACGAACGCGACGCGGCGCGCCCAACCCTTTCGAATCCCGAACGCCCCGACGAGCGGGAACGCGACCGCGATGCCGAGCACACCGAGTGTGATCCCGGGCAACCATCCGAGCGCCCAACCGGCGCCGCCGACGACGAGCATCGCGCCGCAGACGCCGAACGCCGTTCCGCCGGCGCGCTGGTCGGAGTCGAGCGCGTGTCGCCCGAGCGGATGCAGCCGAAGCAGCAGGTCGAACAGCGGGCTCGCGAACCACGACATCAGCACGACGCCCCAGTAGAGGACGTGCAGGCCGATCACGACCGGCATCCACGACGGGTTGTCGCGTCCGAACGACCGAAGTGCGCGCATGACGAACGGCGCACCGAGCACCATGACGATGACGAGTCCCGAGCGCTGCTTGCCGAGCCACATCGTCGCGCGGAGGAACGCCGCGTAGATCGGGTTGCGTGCCTTCAGTGCCTCGACGAGTCCGATGCGTGCGAATTCGTTGTCCGGCTCCAGCCGCAACCCCTCGCGGAAGTGCTCGATCGCCGCGTGCGCGTCGCCGCGTTCGAGAAGGACGAATCCATGACTCGCGTGCGCGCTGGCGTCCTCGGGCGAATGCCGCAGCGCCGCGCGACCGCTGGCGGCGGCTTCCTCGCGTCGACCGAGTTGGACCAGCGCGAGCGTGCGCAGTCGCAAGCAGCCGGCGTGGTCGCCGTCGAGCGCGAGCCCGCTGTCGGCATACCGCAGGGCTTCGGCCCAGCGCCGACGCACCACCAGCGCGCCGCCGACGGCGGCATGACACCCGGGATCTTCGGGATCGAGGGCCAACGCCTGGCGGGCCGACGCCTCCGCGTCCTTGGCGCGTTCGCCGTCGATCTGCGCCTGCGACAACGTGAGGAACGCGAACGACGACTGCGGATCGAGTGCGACGGCGCGCTCCGCGGCTTCGATCGCGCCGGCGACGTCGCCGCGTTCGGCGAGACAGTGCGACAGGAATGCGTGCGCGTTGCCGTCGTGCGGGTCCTGCGCGATCGCGGCGCGGAACTCGCGTTCGGCGAGATCCGGGCGACCGCTGGCGAACAGCTGATGCCCACGTTGCAGATGCGGATCGTTCGTCACGGGTTCGCGGATGCGCAGTTCGTCGTCGCGGGCGGCGTCGTCCGGGCGGCGGAGCATGCCAAGCCCGCGAAGGACCGGCAACGCCCCCTTCGCCGCGTGCGACGGAGCATCGCGGGCCGCGATGGGGTTGCCGGATCGACGCTCGTCCGTACCCTCCGCGCCGATCATGCGTGGCGCTTGGATCTTGCTCTCTCTCGGGACGTCGCTGTCGGCGCAGACGACGTGGAGCGAATGGGAGACGTTGACCGGTCACCGACGCTCGTCGGCCGTCTACGACACCGCGCGTGACGTCGTCGTCCTGCACGGCGGCGAGACCGTTCACGGCTGGACGGCGGACACGTTCGAACGCGTCGCGGAACGTTGGCATCGACGGTGGCCAGCCGCGTCGCCGTCGATCCGCAACCATCCGAGCATGACCTACGACTCGGCGCGCGGCGTCACCGTGCTGTTCGGTGGCTCGACGCAGACGTTCTTGCCCGGGAACGACGAGACGTGGGAATGGAACGGCGCGACATGGCTGCAGCGCACGCTCGATCCGCGCCCGCCGATCCGCTTCCACGCGGCGATGGCGTTCGACTCGGCGCGACGCGTCGTCGTGCTGTTCGGCGGAGGTCAGGCGAATCTGCTGCTCGGCGACACCTGGGAGTACGACGGAACGCGTTGGACGTTGCGCACGCCGGCGACCAACCCGGTGGTGCGCATGCGCGCCGGCATGGCGTTCGACGCCGCGCGCTCGCGGATCGTCATGTTCGGCGGCGAGGGTCCGAGCGGCAGACTCGACGACACGTGGGAATGGGATGGTGTCGACTGGGTGCTGCGCCCGACGACGCGTCGGCCCCAGTTGTCGCGGTTCGGACCGCTCGTCGCCGACGCACGCGGCGTGACGCTGCATGGCGGTGTCGACCCGAACGGCAGTCTGGCGTCGGCGACGTGGCGCTTCGACGGGACCGACTGGACGCAGATCGCGACCGGTCCGACGCGGTTCGAACACGCCCTCGCCTACGACGCGCGCCGCGGCAAGCTGCTGTTGTTCGGCGGGTACGACGGCCGCGTCCAACGCAGCGAGACGTTCGAACTCGAAGGCAGCACGTGGACGCGCGTCGATGGCGTTCCGACCGGACGTGTCGGACCGTCGCTGGTCGCGAACCGCGACGGCGTCGTCCTGTTCGGCGGTCAGACCGATACCGAGGACGAAGGGAAGACGTGGACGTTCACCGCGGGTGCATGGCAACGGCACACGGTCGCGTCACCGCCGCCGCGACAGTTCGCCGCCACTGCACACGACGCCGCGCGCGATGTCGTCGTCCTGTTCGGCGGCGCGGACGCGAGTGGTCCGCGAGCCGATCACCACGAGTGGAACGGTTCGGCGTGGACGCAGCGCTTTCCGACGACGCTGCCACCGGCACGCTCGCGCGGCGCGATGGCCTACGACTTCCGCAGGCAACGCACCGTGCTGGTCGGCGGCATGGCGGGCACGACGGCGCTCGACGACCACTGGGAATGGGACGGACAGGACTGGATCGACCGGTCGCCGGCGCAGCGGCTGCCGGCCGGTGTCGTCCACGTCGCCTACCACGGTCCGCGCGGCGACCTCGTCGCCTACGTCCCGATGCAGGGAACGGCGCCGTCGCGAACGTTCCTGTTCGACGGCTCGAACTGGGTCGAGCGCCTGCCGGTCACGCGACCGATGGTCGTCGCCGGATGCGCGATGACCAGTGACGAAGTGCGCGGCGTCGTCGTCTTGATCGGGATGGAGTCGGGTGTGCTGCGCGCGTTGGAGTGGGACGGCTTCGAGTGGACGCGCCGATCTCTCCCGTTCGCGATCCCGGGCCGCAGCGAGTTCGGACTCGCGTTCGCCGAAGATCAGGTCCTGCTGTTCGGGGGCAGTCGCGCCGATCTGCGGCCCGACGAACTGGTCGGTTATCGATCCCTGCACCCTGCCGTGGCCCGACCGTTCGGGACCGGGTGCGGAACGGTCGCCGCGACGCTGCGCGCCGAGCCGTACCGACTCGCGTGGCCGGGCACGACGTTCGAGGCACGGGTGTCCGGGTTGCCGGTCGGTGCGACGAGTTGGCTGCACGTCGGGGCGTCGAACACGACGTTCGCCGGCATTCCGCTGCCGATCGACCTCGGCGCGATTGGGATGCCGGGGTGCGCGCTGCGGACCGACGTGCTGCTGAGCCTCCCGCTGGCGAACTTCGGCGGCTCCGCGCTGTGGCGACTGCCGATCCCGCCGCGCAGTGAGTTCGTCGGCGCGACGTTGTTCCTCCAAGGCTTCTTCGCGGATGGCCAAGCGAATTCAGCGGGCATCGGCAACTCGGCAGGTCTTCAGATGGTGATCGGAACACGATGAACTCGATTCGCATTCCGCTGCTGATCGCAGCCCTGTCCGCGACGAGCTTTGCGCAGACGCAATGGACGCAGATCGATCGCCTCTCCTTCCACTCGCGCCCGCGCATGGTCCGCGACACGCATCTGGACCGCATCGTGCTCGTGTCGCCGGTCACGACCGAACACGGCGCGCGGATGTGGGAGTTCGACGGGCGCGAATGGCAGCTGCTCGGACCGGCGCCGAATCGCCGCGAGTTCGGACTCGTGTACGACCAGGCGCGACGCGAGATCGTGATGTTCGGCGGCACGACACTGAACGGTGACCTGACGAACACGACGTTCCTGTTCGACGGCACCGCGTGGCGGGACAGCGGCGCGACGACCGCACCATCCCCACGGCGCCGCTCGGCCATGTGCTACGAGCCCGACTCGCGCGGCATTCTGCTGTTCGGAGGTGTCGAGTCGACCATTGGCGAGCTGAACGACACGTGGTCGTGGGACGGCACGAACTGGACCCAACTCGCCGTCACTGCGCCGCCGCAGCGCGCTCCATACCCGGCCCTCGTCGCCGACGAATGGACCGGCACGCTCGCGCTGATCGTGACCGACCGGTTCAGCCAACAGCGGACGGTCGTGATCCACGACTGGATCCAAGGCGGTTGGGTGGAACGCACGCTCGCGACTCGGATGCTCTCCGAGGAGTACGCCGCGGCTTGGTGTGGTGCGCGACGCAGCATCCTGATCTACGGCCGTCAGAGCTTGAACTACGACGCGCGAGAGGTGCAGGGTTCGCAGGTCGCGATGGTTCCGACCGATCCACATCCCTACCGATCGATCGTGTCGCTGGTCGATGCGTCCGACGGCAGCGTCCTGCTGTTCGGCGGCGAGACGACGACCATCCGCTTCAGCGACACGTGGCGCTACGACAGCCGATGGACGTTGCTCGACGCCGGGATGCCGGCGCCGCGCATCCACGCGGCGATCGCATTCGACGAGCGCCGCGGCGTGACGGTGCTGCAGGGGGGTGACGGCGGGAACGACGTCCTGCAACGGTCGACGTTCGAATGGGACGGCGTCGATTGCCGCGTGATCCCCGAGGTGCCGACCCAGGATCGCGGTCTGTCGGCGGCGATGGTCTACGACACGGTGCGCGGCGTCTGCGTCGCCTACGGCGCGAACTCGACCGGCAGTCACACCTGGGAGTGGGACGGCGTGCAGTGGACCAAGTGCATCACGGCGAATGCGCCGTCGCCGCGGAAGGGTGTCGCGATGGCGTTCGATCGGCACCGCGGCGTCACGGTTCTGTTCGGCGGCCAGCTCGACATCATCGGCTCCGTGGTGGTCGCGGATCTGTGGGAGTTCGACGGCATCGACTGGCGCGAGGTCACGCCGAACGTGTCACCGCCGCCCCGTCTGAACGCTGGCATGGCGTACGACCGTCACCGGCGCGTGCTGGTCATGGCTGGCGGGACACGCCCGCCGTCGTTCCCCGCTCTGCGCGACACATGGGAGTTCGACGGCACCGCGTGGACCCAGCGACAGCCGGCGACGACGCCGCTGCTCGACACGAAGACGTCGCTGGTCGAGGACCCGATCCGTCGTCGCATGGTCTCGCTCGGATTCGATCCGGCGCCACCCGGAGCCGAACGCACGTGGGAATGGGACGGCACCGATTGGCAGATGCGCGCGGCGGCATGGCCGACGCTGCAGCGCGGCGGTGCGATGGCATACGACGCCGTGCGAGAAGGCATCTGGTACTTCGGCGGCGCGGTCCGGAACACGACCCCGGCCTCGGCCACGTTCCAGTTCTATGCACCGATCGCGAACGCGACCTTCGCGTCGATGGGTGCGCCGTGCGGACGACCTACGCCCGGACCGAGGCTGACGCCGGCGCCGGATTCGCGGCCGTGGCTCGGCGATCAGCTCGCGATCGAGTTCGCCCCGATCCCGGCGCGCACGCCGCTCGTCGTCGCGATCGGCGGATCGACCTCGTCGTGGAACGGCATTCCGCTGCCGTTGGATCTCGCCCCGTTCGGTGCGCCGACCTGCGTCCTGCGATGCAGCGGCGACATCTTCGATCCGCTCGTCGATCTCGGCGGTCGCGCGGTCTGGGCCGTGCAGATCCCGCCGCTCCCGCCACTCGCAGGCCAACTCGTGCACGCGCAAGGACTCGTCTTCGACGTCGGCGCGAACCCGCTCGGCCTGTCGACGACGCAGTTGCTGACGCTGCGGATCGGCGGGCGCTGACGATCGGTCAGCGCGGCAGCCACGGCCGCAGCTCGTCGTAGAGCCCGGCCTCGTTCGCGAACAGCACGTAGTTCCGCGCCGTCAGAAACCACTCCTTGACCGTTGGCGCACCCTGCTTCGCGGCCGCGAGCAGATCCTTCGTCGACAGCGGCGCCGGCACGCCGGTGCGCATCGCTTCGCCGAGCTTCGCCTCGACGGCGCGGTCGACGAGTCCCTTCAAGTCGGCGCCGGACCACGCGTCGGTCTTCTTCGCGACGGTGTCGACGTCGATCCGTTCCTGCGGCTTGCCGTCCAACAGGATCGTCAGGATCGCGGCGCGCGCCGTCGCGTCCGGCGGCGGGACGAAGATCGTTCGGTCGAAGCGACCGGGCCGCCGGAACGCCGGGTCGAGATGCCACGGTGCGTTGGTCGCCGCGAGCACGAGCACGCCGTCGTTGTCCGCTTCGACGCCATCCAACTCCGACAGGAACTGATTGATGAGCTGCCGCCCGGCGTGCGTCCGCATGTCGGTTCGGTTCGCGCCGAGCGCGTCGACCTCGTCGAAGAACAGCACGCAGGGACGCTGCTCGCGCGCCTGCTCGAAGATCGCGTGCAGGTTGCGTTCGCTGCGCCCGATCCACATGTCGAGGACGTCGTGAATGCCAACCGACAGGAACGTCGCCTTGACCTCGCCGGCCGTCGCGCGCGCCAGGTGCGTCTTGCCACAGCCGGGCGGTCCGTAGAGCAGCACGCCGCCGCCGACCTTCTTGCCGTAGGCGCGATACAGATCCGGCTTGGTCAGCGGATGGATGATCTTCATCCGGATCTGATCCTTCAGCGCCTCCATGCCGCCGACGTGGCGGAAGTCGACGTCGGGACGAAACGCGCGCAGCCGCGTCGTCTCGTCGGGTGCCTGGAACGCCGAACGTTCGGAGTCGGACGTACCCGACGGATCCACGGACTCCGCGCCGTCGTGCGCAGGTTGCGCCTGCAGTCGCAACGCGAGCGTCGCATCGGCGACGTCGGGATCGGCGTCGAGCGCGCGTCGGTACTGACGCGCCGCCTGCGCGAGATCACCCTGATCGGCGAGGACGCGGGCATGCAGAAGGAACGCCAACGCCGGTGGGTCGTCGCGCTGCAGCAGTCCCTCGATCACGACCAACGCCGGCGAGAACTTCCGCTGCTCGAGGAACGCGCGCGTCAGACCGAGCGACGACTCGACGTCGTTCGGCGCACGGCGCAGCGCGTCGCGATACTCACGTTCGGCTTCGTCGAAGCGCCCGTGCTGGAGCAGCGCGGCGGCGAGAAGCCGTCGCAGCGGGACGTTGTCGGGGCTGTGCGCGAGCGCGTCGCGCAGGGGTGACGTCGGATCCATGTTGCCGTCGCACGGCGGCGTGCGCCGCAAAGCGGCGCGCAGCATGTCCGGAGCCGCGAAGGTCGACAACGGGGGACATTGCGCGCGGGGCTCGGAGAAATGCGGACGCCCCGGCTCGCCCGCCGGGACGTCCTTCGCGCGACGTCGCTTCGCCCGTCTCGTTCAGCCCAGTCCAGTCCAGTCCGTCGATCGATGTCGACACGGGCGACGCGCGCGTCGTCGCTCGAGACTCGGTCGATCACGCATCCATCGTGCGGTCTGGCTTCGTGCCGGTGCGATCCTCGTAGGTCGAGCAGAACTCGTTCCACTTCTTCTCGGCCTCTTCCTTCGTGTAGCCGTACCGCTCCTGCAGCCGGCCCGCCGCGATGTCGAGGTTGCCTTCGATCTGCTTGACGTCGTCGTCCGTCAGCTTGCCCCATTGCGTCTTCAGGCGACCTTTCACCTGATTCCACTTTCCTTTGATGATGTCCTTGTTCATGGCTGCACTCCGAATGTCAGGTAGGTTCGATGCGGCCGCGACGGCGTCGCAGCATCGATCGACCAAGGAGCAACGCGTGTGCCGCCGACGGAACCGACGCTGTGCAAGGGCTTGCGGTCGTCGCCGCGCCGACTTTGCCGTGCAGTTGTAGAAAGTCGCGTCAGCTGCGTTCGTCGCGCTCGCGATCGACGTCGGGAGTCGAGCTCTGCGCCTGCGACGGCGCCTGCGACGGCGCCTGCGCCTGCGCCTTTGCCTTCTTCGCCTCGCGCAGATGGCGATACCCGACGAGCTTGCGTGTCGACTCGTCCCACAGTCGCAGGCCGAGCGACTTGAGGCTGCCGAGCAACGTCATCGGCTCGACCTCGTGGAACATCGGATCCGACTCGTGACAGCGTTGCAGGTTGTAGTTCGGGATCCGCGGACTCAGGTGATGGACGTGGTGGAAGCCGATGTTGCCGGAGAACCACTGCAGGACCTTCGGCAGCGCGAAGAACGAACTGCCGCGCAACGCAGCCGCCGCGTAGTCCCAGTCCTCACCGCGTTCCCAGTACGCGTCCTCGAACTGGTGCTGCAGATAGAACAACCACACACCAGCCGAACCGGCGATCGCCATCACGATCAATTGCAGGACGAGGTACGGCAGCACACCGAAGATCGCCCCCATCACGCCGACCATCCCGAGCAGTGCGAGGTTCATCCACCAGACGGAGCGACGTTCGTGCGGCTTCGCGCCGGAACGCGGAATGCGCTGCAGCACGAGAAACAGCACCAGCGGCGCGAGCACGAACAGCACGAACGGATTGCGCGCGAGTCGGTACGCGAACCGCTTCCATCGCGATGCCTCGAGATACTCGCGCACCGTCATCGTCCAGACGTCGCCGACGCCGCGACGGTCGAGATCGCCGGTCGCGCCGTGATGGATCGCATGCTCGCCGCGCCAGTGGTAGTACGGCGTGAACGTCAGCATCCCGGTCACGAAGCCCCAGAACGCGTTCGCGCGCTGTGAGGCGAAGAACGAGCCGTGCCCGCAGTCGTGGAACAGGATGAACACGCGGACGAGCAGCCCACCGGCCAAGACGGCGACCGGCAGTGCGAGCCAGAAGGAGACGCCGAGCAGGAAGTACATGGCGACCCACGCGGCCGCGTAGCTGCCGAGCGTGTTGATCAACTGCCACGACGCGCGTCCGGCGTGCGGGACCTGGTACTTCTCGACGATCGCCTTCCACTTCGCCGTCATGGCGCGCCGCGTGGCCGCGTCGAGCACCGGCGGTAGGGTCCGTGAGTTGGGTTCGAAGGCTGTACCCGTGCCTGGGGCGTCGCTGGTCGTCATCTGCGCACGTCACTGTATCAGCCCCCGAGTCCGGGCTGCCGCCCGGTGAACTTCGCCGAACCCGAGGTCCGGACCGTGAAGCTTCCGTCATCTCCCGTTATGGCTGGCTTCATGTCCACGAGCGCAGCCCGCGCCTACGTCGCGATTCTGTCGGCCTTCGCATCGTCCTTGGCACTGCATGCACAGCCGCCGGCGATGCCAACGCTGCGTCCGCATCGCATCACCGCGTTCTTCTGGCACGACTCGCCGAACGACAACGCGGCGCTGCGGGGCATTCGCGACGGCCTCGTCGCGGCCTCGCTGCCACACGAACTCGTCGAACGGCGCGCCGACGCCGACGCGGCGCGCGCCGAGACGTTGCTGCGTGCGATTCGCGAGCAGCGGCCCGACCTCGTCTTCGCGATGGGGACGCAAGCCGCGATCCTCGCGAAGGCCGCGCTGCGCGACGTTCCGATCGTTCACGTCGCCGTCACGAATCCGGTCGCCGCCGGACTCGCGCCGACGTTCGACGCGTCGGGTACGAACCTGACCGGCGCCAGCAACTGGATCCCGGCCGCGAACGTGCTGCGCGTGTTCCGGCAAGCCGTCCCCGATCTGCGCCGGCTCGGAATCCTGCGGACGAAGTCGGCCGGTGTCGTCAGTGCGGCGGAGGCCGCGTCGATGCGCAGTCATCTCGCCTCGCCCGGAGCGCCGGCGGTGACGCTCGTCGAGGTCGACGTCGACGGCCCCGACGATCTCGAAGCCGGCGTCCAGAAACTCGTGACCGCGGGCGTGCACGCGATCTGGGTCCCGATCGACCTCGACGTCTACCAACACGT
>JAEYTU010000585.1 GCA_023433825.1 Planctomycetota bacterium | reverse complement strand
CAGGGGAAATAGTCGGGGCGCAAGTGTGCCCCGACAGCACGATCGTGCTCCATCTACTGGGAGTGCCGCGATTCCTCGCGGGCTGCAGCAGTTTTCGGCGTGCGTTCCTCGGCAGGTCCCGCTGGCGGACGGTGACGCGAGGGGCACGGTAGGCCCCAGCAAGCACTGACCCATCGCGGGCCGCGTTGGGCCTGTGTCGAGGCCGGAGGACCAATCGAGATCGTCCCGCGGTGACGTCCCCTTCAGACGTCGGCGCGGCGCGTGCCCCGCGACCGCGTCGCGCGCAAGCGCAGCGCATTCGTGATGACGGATGCCGAACTCAGGCTCATTGCGACTGCCGCAATCATCGGCGACAGCAACCAGCCGGTGATCGGATACAGCACACCCGCGGCGAGCGGCACGCCGAGCATGTTGTAGACGAAGGCGAAGCCGAGGTTCTGCTTCATGTTGGCGACCGTGGCTTCGGACAGCGCGCGAGCGTCGGCGATGCCTCGCAGGTCGCCTTTCACGAGAGTGACCTGTGCGCTGCTCATGGCGACATCGGTGCCCGTGCCCATCGCGATGCCGACGTCGGCTTTCGCCAATGCGGGGGCGTCGTTGATCCCGTCGCCGGCCATCGCGACCACACGACCCTGCTTCTGCAGGCGGTCGACGAGCGCGAGTTTGTCCGCGGGCTTCACTTCGCCATGCACCTCGTCGATCCGAAGGCGCGCGGCGATCGCGTGCGCCGTGGTCAGGCCGTCGCCCGTCGCCATCACGACACGCAGACCCGCGGTGCGCAAGGTGTCGAGTGCTTCGGACGTGCTGGCCTTGATCGGATCGGAAACGGCCAGGAGCCCGATCGGGCGACCGTCGACCGCGAGGTACATGACGCTCGCACCCTCTGCCCGCAGAACCTCCGCCTGCGAATGCAGCTCGTCCACTGCGACCCCAGACTGGCTCATCAGCGCCGAGTTGCCGAGTACGAGTGCACGACCACCGACTCGTCCGCGCACGCCGATCCCAGAACTCGACTCGAAGCCTTCGGGCTTCTCGAGCGCGAGTCCGCGCTCACGAGCTGCGCGAACGATCGCGTCGGCCAACGGGTGTTCGCTGCCTTGGTCGAGGCTCGCGGCCAGGCGCAGGACTTCGTCGGCCTGCGTGCCCGCGACCGGCACCGCGCGGTCGAACGTCGGCTTGCCCTCCGTCAGCGTGCCGGTCTTGTCGACGATCAGCGTGTCGACGACTCGCATTCGTTCGATCGCAGATGCATCACGGAACAGCACGCCTTGCGTCGCCGCATTGCCCGTCGCCACCATGATCGACATCGGCGTCGCGAGACCCAGCGCACATGGGCACGCGATGATCAGGACCGCGACTGCGTTGACGAGCCCGTACACCCAACTCGGATCCGGGCCGAACAAGCCCCAGACGACGAGGGTCACGAGCGCGACGGCGACCACCAACAACACGAACACGCCGGCGACTCGGTCGGCCATCCGTTGCATGGGCGCCTTCGAGCGCTGTGCCTGGGCGACCATCTGCACGATCTGCGCGAGCACGGTCCGCGCGCCAACGCGCTCCGAGCGCATGACGAGCGATCCGCTCGTGTTCATCGTCGCGCCGATCAGCTTGTCGCCCGGCCCCTTGCCGACCGGAAGCGGCTCGCCGGTCAGCATGGACTCGTCGATCGCACTGCTGCCTTCGATCACCACGCCGTCCACGGGCACCTTCTCACCGGGCCGCACCCGCAGCGAATCGCCGACATGCACGTGCGCGAGCGGAACATCCTCCTCGCTTCCGTCCGCCGCGATGCGGCGCGCGGTCTTGGGCGCGAGCCCGATCAGGGACTTGATGGCGGCCGACGTCTTCGAGCGCGCCTTCAGCTCGAGGAGCTGCCCCAGCAACGTCAGCGAGATGATGACGACAGCGGCTTCGAAGTAGACCGCCACCCGTCCCATCGAGACGAACGAGCTCGGGAACACGCCGGGCGCCACGGTTGCGGCGACGCTGTAGACGAACGCCGAGCCAGTGCCGATCCCGATCAGCGTCCACATGTTGGGGCTGCGGTTGGCGATCGACTGCACGCACCGCACGAAGAACGGCCACCCCGCCCAGAGAACGACGGGGATCGAGAGCACGAGTTCGATCCAACTCTGCGTCGCCATGTCGAACCACGCGAGCCGATGGCCGAACATCGCCAGCGTGGTGACCACGACCGTGAGTGGCAACGTCCACCAGAATCGGTGCCGGAAGTCCGCGAGCTCGGGATGCTCGTCGTCCTCGACGCTCGGCAACTCGGGTTCGAGCGCCATCCCGCACTTCGGACACGTTCCTGGTCGGTCCTGTCGGACCTCCGGATGCATCGGGCACACGTAGGCGTCCGCAGCCGCGGCAGCGGGCGCGGGTGCTGCGGGAGCCAAGTACTCGAGCGGGTTGGCGGCGAAGCGTTCCCGACACTTCTCGCTGCAGAAGAAGTAGTGGGTGCCCGCGTGCTCGTGTCGGTGCGGCGACTGTTCGGTGACGGTCATCCCGCAGACGGGGTCCTCGAGTCCCACGCCGGCGCGTTCCTCTCTTTGGGGTCTCGCGGCGTGACGATCTGCGTCGCTGCTCATGGTGTCAGGTTCGCGAGAAAGACGTCGAGAACTCCTGCAGCGTAGCAACGCCGACGGCCCTCCGGGCTCGTCACGTCGACCAGCAGCGTCTTGCGTGCCACTCGCCTCACTGGGGTCCGCTCGTGCGCTTCCACGTCGCCACCCGCCGATACCCCGACGGATACGCCCCGACCTGAAGGGCATCCGACCGCAGATTCCAATCGACGTTCAACGTCGCGACGCCGCCATCCGCGCCGCGCGTGAAGTGCACGAACTCCTCGCGCTGCGCACGCACGCGCCAGATCGCGCGGAACGTGTCGTGGTGCCAATGCTCCAGGTCCGCGATCTGCTGGTCGTCGCCCCACAGTTGCAGGACGAGCCGCTCGTCGTCCAACCGGACCTCGGCGTCCGCATACAGCGCGTCGTCATAGCGACCGACGAACGCCGACAGCGGAACACTCGGCTTCGTGCCCTCCGCGCGCGCGGCGTGGATCCGGTCGCGTTCGCGCTTCACAGCGGCGACCCGCGCGTGGAACTGCGTCAGCGCCTTGCCGGCGCGATCGGTGTCGGCGACGCCGGCGAACGCGTCGAGGATCCGATTCGCGAGGACGTCGCCAAAGCCGTTCAGCACGTTCGCCGTCACGAACACTCCGAGCTTCGACTCCGGCACGAGCACGAGAGTCGAGTTCATCCCGTCGACGGCGCCGCCGTGGCGCAACACGCGCTTTCCACCGACCAAGTCGATCCCGAATCCGAGCCCATACGCCGGAACGTGACCTACACCGCGATCGCGTTGCAGCGACTGCGCGCGAAACAACTCCGCCGCCGACGTCGCCGACAGCAGTCGCCGACCGTCGAACACGCCGTCGCCGAGCAACAGCCGCAGCCACGCCGTCATCTCGGTCGCACTGCTCCAGACGGCACCCGCCGGCGCGATCGCGTCGAAGTTGCGCCGCTCGAGGACGACGACGCCGCCGTCGATCTCCTGGTGCGGCTCGGCGACGTTCTCGCGCGTGCTCAACTCGGCGAAGCGCGTCGTGCTGCGCGGCATCGCGAGCGGGCCGAACAGTCGTTCGTCGACGAAGTCGTCGTAGCTCGTGCCGGTGACCGCCGGGATCAGCTCGCCGGCGACCGTGTACATGACGTTCGAATAGACGAACGCCGATCGGAACGGCTGCTCCAGCGGCAGGTGGCGCATTCGCTCGATCAACTCGGCGCGCGGTCGATGTGAGATCCATCGCAGCCGGTTCCCGGTCATCCGCCCGACGCCGGTGCGATGCGCGAGCAGGTCGCGAACCGTCGCGTCCCGCGTCGCGAGCGGGTCGTGCAGCCGGAACGTCGGAAGATGCGTGACGACCGTGTCGTCGAGCCGCAATCGCTTCTCGTCGACGAGCATCGACAGGGCCGCCGCCGTCATCCCCTTCGTGACCGAGCCGATCCCGAACAGCGTGTGCTCGTCGACGGCGTCGGCGTGCCCGAGCCGCCGAACGCCGTAGCCACGCGCGACGACGACGCGGTCGTCGACGACGACGGCGAGCGCGAGCCCCGGGATCCGCCAGTCGGCGAGGCCTTGGTTCACGTAGCCGTCGAGGTCGGGTAGCCCGGGGA
>JAEYTU010000581.1 GCA_023433825.1 Planctomycetota bacterium | reverse complement strand
GGGCTGCAGTTCGTCGACGTGACGACGGCGTCGATCGCACTGCGGATCGTCGACGCGAACGAGCAGCCGATCGCGGGTCGCGTCGTCGCACTGTCGACCGGTCTGGGCGATCCACTGACGCTGCCGGCAACCGACGCCGAGGGTCGCGTGAACGTCGCGCGGATCCCGACCGGGCGACTCGAAGTGTTGGACCTGCGGACCGGATCGGAGGCGGATGCGGCGAAACCGACGTCACTCGGCTTCGTCGCGCACGACGGCACGGTGCCGGAGTTCGTGCTCGCCGTTCGCTGACCACCGTCACCGGCGCCAGCGCCGCTCACTGCGCCGCGACCAAACGGCCGTCGCCAACGAACGGACCTCGTGAACTGTTGCGAGCCGCGAGGATTCGCGACCCTTGCGGCCCGTAGTCGTCGAGCCGGTACGCGATCCGCGTCGGGAAGTCGTGCTGCGGGTTCTCGAACGCGACGGTGCCGGCGCCGTGCTCGACCATCGGAAACGCGATCGGTGCCTGACCCGGAATCGCCGCGTGATAGACGAGCCCGTCCTTCGTCGCCTCGATCCGCAAGAACTCGTGGAACACGGTCTTCCCGTTCTGCACGGTTCGGCCGCAGCCGAGCATCGATCCGCCGAGCGGCTCGCCCCACGTTTCCTCCTGCATCCGCTGCCCGCGCGTCGATCGCCACGTGCCGCGCAGGAATGCGACAGGTGCCAGCACGCCGGCCGGGTCGTCGCCGAGTGGTTGTGCCAACTGCAGCGGATTGCCGTCGGGATCGGTGAAGCGGGCGAGTCGCACGAGCCCTGGCATCTCGTCGATCGTCGACACGGTGACGCCGTGCGCTTTCAGCCGGGCGCTCGCAGCCTCGATGTCGGCGACGTGGAACGTCAGCGTCGTTCCGCCGCCGCTCGCGGCCTGCGCCGGGTCGCGGCGCGCGAGCCCGAACCGGACGTCGGCGATCGGTGCGCGCAGTTCGACGTAACCGACCGCCGCGAGGTCGCGAACGGTCGAACAGCCGAGCACGCGTTCGTAGAAACCCCGCGCCGCCGCGAGATCGGAACACCATTGCACGCAGGTCATCGCACCGGTGCCGACGAGCGGAGGCGGCGGATCCTGGTGCCGCGGCAGCGAGATCGCGGCGATGGCGACGAGTGCGAGGGGGACGAGACGGCGGACGGGAGCTACGAAGGCGCTCATCGGTTTCATGCGAGCGCTGGACGTCGCTCGCGACAGGGATTCGACATCCCGCACGTTCCAGATCCGCGCGAGCGTCGGTAGCCTTCCCCGCCCGGTTCCCGACCTCGGGAATCATTCGCCGAAGAGTTACCCAATGAGAAAACCGATGACGACTCGCAGTGCGACCCTCGCTGCGCTGCTGTTCCTCGGCGTCGCCTCGCCCGCCTGGGCGCAGGACAACGACGCGAAGAACATCAAGCTGCGCGACGAGAAGCTCCAGTCGGCGTTCCTGAAGAACGCCCCCTGGATCACCGACTTCGACAAGGCACAGGCGGAAGCGAAGAAGACCGGCAAGCCGATCTTCGCGTACTTCACGCGCTCCTACTCGCCTTGACCCCCCTGCTCGGCACTGGAGAAGGGCGCCCTCTCCGAAGCCACGTTCAGCGAGTTCGCTGAACAAGCAGTTCTGTTCTGCCACATCACCTCCCGCGTCTCGACGGATCCGCACCAGGATCTGCTGCAGAAGAAGGGCGGCAACGGCTTCCCGTACATCGTCATTCTCGACGACTCGGGCAACGTCGTCGCCAAGCACGCCGGTGCGCGGACGGTCGAAGGCTTCGAGAAGTCGATCGCGAAGGCGAACGAGTTCTTCGCACTGAAGGCGAAGGCGGAAGGCGGTGACGCCGATGCCGCGATCGAGGTCTTCCTCGCCCAGGTCGAGATGGGCCACTTCAAGCCGGCCGAGGCCCGCGAGAAGGCGAAGGCGCTGAAGGGTCTGACTGCCGAGCAAGCCGAGAAGGTCGCGACGATGGCGACCGACCTCGAGATCGCCGAGATCATTTCGTCGGCACGCTCGCAGGCGGACCTGCCGGCGCTCGGCAAGAAGCTCGCGGCGCTCGCAGCCGAAGGCAAAGTGTCGAAGAAGGACGCGGTCAACCAGTGGTTCTTCATCTCGGCGCACGCCAAGGAAGCGAAGGACGCGAAGCTGCTCGGTCAGGCCATCGAGGAACTGAAGAAGGAGCAGGCTCGCAACCCGCGCCTGAAGCAGCTCGTCGATCAGCTCGAGGGCGACCTCGAGAAGATGAAGCAGTGACGCGACGACGCACGGCGACGGCGTGGTGATCGCGTTTCGATCCAACGGAACTTCAAGTCACCATGCCCACCCGTGAAGTGACGCTCGACGCAGCGTCGTTCCTCGACTCCGCGCCGTCGGCTTCCACCGGCGTGCCGCGGAGCGAGCAGCAGGCGATCGTCGAGCGCTTTCTGTCGTGCTGCTACGAGGACCTCGGCAAGGCGCCGAGGTTCCTCGACGGCTCCGACATGCATCAGGTCCTCGGGCATCTGATGCCGGGCCGCTTCGCGAAGAAGGACCCGCTCGCCGCCGCCGTTCCCGGCGTGCTGCGCGCCTACCTCGAACACTTGGAGCAGACCGCCGTCGTCCACGAGATGTTCGAGATCCGTCGCGCGTTCGACGGCACGCTCGGCGAGTTCGAATCGGCCGTGCGAACCGGTCACGTGCACCACCACGGCCCGGCGCCGAAGCCGTTCGTCCACAAGGCCGACAAGGTCGGACGCAACGACCCGTGCCCGTGCGGCAGCGGCAAGAAGTTCAAGCAGTGCTGCGCGAAGATCGGCCGCTGATCTCGATCAGGATCCCGCCGAACACGAGCGACGCCGCGACGAAGAATCGCGCGCCTGGCGACTCGATCCCGAGCGCGACCGACAGCAGCGTCGCGACGACCGGCTGCACGTAGATGTAGAGCGCGACCTGCGAACTGTGCGTGCGACGCAGCGCCCAGTTGTTCAGCACATAGGTGACGATCGTCGCGCCGACGACGACGAACAGCGCGACCGGCCAGACGCCGGCAGCCGTCACGGCGGCGAACGTCTTCGCGTCGAGCGCCGGCAGGCTCCACGCGAACAACAGCGGCGTCGCGACGACGAACGACCAACCGGTCGCCAGCAGCGGGTCGACGTCGCGCCCGAAGCGGCGCATCAGGACGAGGAACAACGAGAACGTCGCCGCATTCCCGAGCGACAACAGGTCGCCGACCATCGTCGTCTCGAAATGGATCCCTTCGCCGACCATCCGGTCGACCTCCAGCAACGTCAGCACGCCGGTCAGCGCGACACCGATCGCGACGACCTTCCGAAGCGTGAACCGCTCTTGCCCGGCGAGGACCGCGAACAGCAGCGTCTGCACCGGGATCGACGCGTTCAGGACCGACGAATGCGCCGGCGTCGTCCGCGCGAGTCCCTCGGTGAACAGGATCTGGTTCGCGACGACACCGAGGCATGCGGCCAATGCGAGCGGAAGTCGCGTGCCGCGCGGCGGCAGCCGCCGATAGAGCGCGAACACGACCGGCGCCAGCAGCAGCGTCGCCGTGCCGACGCGCAGGAACACCCATGCCTGCGCCGGGACCGTCTCCAGCACGTGCTTCGTGGCGACGTAGTTGATGCCGAACATCACGGAGACCAGCACGAGGGCTCCGTGGACGAGGAAGGGATGACTGCGCAAGGGCGGCGACCGAACGGCGCGACGGTATAGTCCCGCCCCCTCGTGGCGCCCACGCGCTGTCCGAATTCGCACTTCGACGTCGTCCGTCGCGCCCACGACCTGCCCCCGGCTGACCGCGCCCCGCCGACCGGCGAACGGTAGACCTGATGATCACGACCACGCTCGCACTGCTCGCTCTGACGTTGCCGCCGCAGAACCCGTCGAAGGGCGGGCGGCTCGTGATCCCGAAACCCGAGCGTCCGGCGGTCACGCAGCCGCAGGGACGCGGCGAGGCCGCGCCGAGCGATGCGGCGACGACCGACGACGCCTTCCACCGTGAGGCGCTCGGACTGCGGCGCAGCCTGATTCACGCCGCCGGCGAACTCGAACTGCGGCTCGCGCGGATCGGCGAGACGTTCGACCGTCCGGCCGAACGCGCGCTCGCGCTCGCGCGCAAGGCCGACGGCGACCTGCTGCACGGCCTGATGCGGATCGTGCAGCGGTTCGGCGACGCGGCGCACGCCGACGACCTGCAGTACCTGCTGCTGACGCGGCCGTTCGGCGTCGCGGCGGCGTCCGGCGTCGAGACGTTGGCGCGGCTCGCGCAGGACGGTGCAACGGACCGCTTGTTCGGGCTGCTGACCGGACGCCAGACGAACGTTCGCCAAGCCGCCGAGGACTTGCTGCTGTCGCGCGTGACGCCGGACGACCTGCCGCGGTTGCTGACGATGTCGCGCGACTCGGCCGACGACATTCGCCGCCGCGCACTGTCGCTGCTCGGCGCGGTCCCGAGCGCCGAGTCGCGTGCGCGTCTCGTCGAGGCGCTCGCCGACCGTTCGACGTTGATCGGGTCGACCGCGCTGCGCGCGCTGCTCGCGCACGGCGAAGGCGCAATCCCGGAGTTCCGTCGGATCCTCTCGGGTCCGGCCGTCGGTCGAAACTTCGGCTACGCGGCGCTCGGGATGGTCACGCTGGAGGACCAGACCGGTGCCGAACTGCTCGACGCAGCGACGATCCCGTACTTGAAGCGCGCGCTCGACGAGGGCGATCCGTTCCTGCGGACATCGGCGGCGATCGCGCTGGCGAACCTCGCGTTCCGCTCCGACGACCACACCGGCGAAGTGCACGCCGACGCGGCCGTCGTCGATGCGCTGCTGCTCGTCGTCGCGCCGCGCGAGTTCGTCGACAACCTGTCGCTGCTGCAAGGACCCGCGCAGCAGAAGCTGATGCAACTGACCGGCCAGGACTTCCGCGGCCGACCGGCGGCGTGGATCGCATGGTGGGAGGGGCGTCGCCAGGGCTTCGTCGGCGCGCGGCTCGCGTTGGCCGTCGACCCGGCGAGTGGGACGAAGGCACTGCTGGTCTGGACCGACCCGGCGCGCGTCGTGCGCGTTCGCGGCATCGACGTTCCGCCGCTGCCGGCCCCGCAGGACCTGCCGGTGCAGGACTTCGTGCTGGCCGGCGACGAGATCGTCGCGCTCGTCGGGCGTCTGCGTGCGCTCGGCTTCATGGGGCAGGGCGCGATCGCCGCGATGGCGAGCGGCGAGATGCTGGTCGCCGAGCGGTCGCTCGAACTGCGCCTCGGCGACGCGCGTGCGCGGATTGCTGGCCCGGCGACGAAGGCGCGGTGGATCGACGGCATCGAGACCGAGATCCGCAACCTCGCCGTGGCCGAGCAATGGCAGCTCTACCGCGACCCGGTCGCCGAGCCGGACTTCCTCGCGTTCTGGCACGCCGAACGGGCGTGGCTGCGCGCGCATCCGGATCCCGTCGAACGCCAACGCCGCCTGAAGGACCGCATCGTCGCCGCATTGCCGGCGTTGCCGGCGTCGCACCGTGAACTGGCGGTCCGCACGCTGCGCGGGATGCCGGGTCTGAACGCGATGCTGACGCCGCAGGACGGGACGGCGTTGGTCGCCGTCGCCGCGAAGAGCAAGGACCTCGACGCGATCACGCGCGACCTGCTCGAACTCGCCGTCGGCGTCGACGGCGATCTGGTCTGGCGCGACGCGCTCGCGGTCTACGCGCAGTTCACCGATCAGGGCGGCAAGCAGGCGCTGCAGTCGGCGGTCGCGCTGCTCGGCCCGGAGCGGGTGCGACTCGCGATCGCGCACCCGACGCGCGAGGTCGCCGTGGCGGCGATGCGCGAGGCGGCGCGACTCGGCGATCTCGGTTCGACCGATGCGCTGGTCCGCGCGCTCGGTCACGACGATCCGACCCACGTCGAGCACGCGGTCCTCGCGCTCGGCGAACTTCGCGACGGCGCGTCGCGCGAACTGCTGATGCACCTCGCCGCGCGCGCCGAGACGCCGGCGAACGTTCGCCGAACGGCATGGGTCGCGCTCGGCCGCATCGGCGGCGACGGCGTCTTCGAGTTGCTGCGTTCGGCAGTCGCCGAACCGAACTCGGCCGATCGGTTGAAGGCGCTGCAGGCGCTCGGCGAACTCGGCACGGTCGACGCTGCCGATCTGCTCGCGCAGGTGTTCTCGGCGCACGGTCTCGACCCGCTCGGCACGCAGGCGCTGATGTCGCTGCAACAGGTCGGCTCCGAACGCGCCCGCCCGGCGCTGCGTCGCTTCCTCGAACTGCGCGACCCACGGCTTCGCCGCGAGGTCGTCCTGGCGTTGGCCGAGTTCCAGGATCCGTCGATCGTGCCCGATCTGATCACGTTGCTCGAAGCGCCGGCCGAATCGGCGCGCGTCGCCGTGCTGCTGGCCGGGATCACCGGCCTCGACGTCCCCGCCGCGAACGATCGCCCGGCATTCGTCCGGGAGTGGTTCCGCACGCAGCGCACGCAGCCGCAAGGGCAGTGGTTCCTCGACGCGCTTCGCAAGGCCGAAGTCGCGACGACGCTGACCGCCGAGTCGTTGCGCGAGGGCGCCGGCCTCGAGGCGATCCCCGAGCTCGCACGGCTCCTGCCACGGCTGAAGTCGCCGTATCTGCGGGTCCTCTGTGGCGCGCTGCTGCGTTCGGTCAGCGGCGAGGAATTTGGCAAGGTCACGGTGCGGACCGAGCTGATCGAGTTGCAGGCGATCGCCGATCGGTACCTGTTCCACGTCGAAGCGCGGCAGGGCGGCCGCGGGCGCTGATGCGCTACTGGCCGTTGCTGGCCCTGTCGCTCGCGTTCCTGTCGGCGTTGGCGCTGCTGCGCGCCGACTCACGCTTCCTCGCCGTCGAACGTCTGGCACCGCGCGCCGCGATCGCGGCATCGGCGAACGGCGTCCCGGTCGTCGACCTGCTCTCGCTCGCCGAGTCGTCGACGCGGGTGCTCGACGCCGACACCTTCTTCCCGGATCTCGCGCGCACCTACCGGCAGCACCTCGATCGCTTCGGTGACGAACTGTTCGCGGTGATCGCCCTGCACGAACGCGAACGCGACGGTGGCGACGCGTTCGTCGGCGCGTTGCACAGGGCGTCGGACGGAGATCCGGCCCGCGCAGAAGTGACGCTCGCCCGCGACCCGACCTATTCGGTCGCATGGCGTCGGTTCGTCGACGTCCGAGCGCGGTTCGCCGCGCGGCGAAGCGAATCGTAAGTCCTCCAAAAACACCCCGGATGGAGATCGGAAGCCGCGCGTCCTTCCGCGGGGCGAGGCCCCCTCGCCCGCTCCCCGCGCCGCACGTCTGAGGACTCCGCCATCGGTCGTCGATGACCGATGTCTCGTCGGACGGCGCAACTCCCTGACGAAGGACATCCGATGAACCCCGCCCTCCTCGCGGCATTGGCCACCACGATGGCCACCGTCGCAGCGCAGACGCAGAACAACAACGCCGTTCAGCGCAGCAACCAGAACTGGTCGTACACACAGGGCAATCACCCGACGACCAACAACCTGATCCCGACCGTTCGAACGATGCCGCCCGAATGGGCGGCGACGGCGACGACCGGCGTCCCCGCGGGAACGCTGACGTGGCGGTGGATTCCGAAGGAAGCCAACATGCGCCGCGAAGCGCGACGCGTGTCCGGCTTCGAGTTCGGCATCGCGCCGTCGCCGGCGACGGCGACGTTCCCGTCGGCGGGGTACTTCCCCGAGATGAAGATGCACGCCGCGCGCGCGCGCACGTCCGGCACCGGGATGGAGCCCGACCTGTCCGTGCCGCCGCTGCTGACCGTCACGCGCGCCGGCCTGACGTTCCCGCAGTTCGGCCTCTACATCGCCAGCTCGACCGCGACGACGGTCGCGAACGTCAACGCGCTCGACCTCGTGCTCTCGCTGAAGTGGGAAGGCACCGAACACACGAACGTTCCCGGCAAGCAGGGAACGCTGAGCTCGGCCAGTGAGAGCGCGTATGCGCCGGACTCGTTCGGCTTCGTCTCGCCGACGAACGTCATCACGGTCGGCTCGACGCCTGGCCCGCAGCCGACGTGGCCGACGATCAACTACTACGAGGAAGCACCGGTCGTGAACGCCCAGTCGGACTGGGGTCAGTTGAACGACCTGACGCGGACCCCGCCGCTGTTCGGCTACGGCCTCGGCACGGCTCAGGGCCCGCTCGCGACGACGGCGACGCGGATCGCATTCGACGTCGAGGGTGGCGCGACGAACGCCGGACGGTTCGCCGTTCCGCTGTTCAACGTCGGGCCGGTGTTCCCGATCAGCATCCCGGCGTTGGGCGTGACGCTCGAGGTCAACCTCGCCGACCCGGCGTTGACTCTGCTCGGCGCCGCATTCGGCCTGCAGTTGAACGGCCCGGGCACGAGCGCCGGTTTCGGCGACGGCGCCTACATCCAACTCCCGGCGCTCGGCACGGGCGCGATCGGCACGTATCTCGGCATGGAGTTCGTCATCGTCGATCCGACGGCCGGCGTCGTGGACAGCACGCAGGCCTACTACATCCGGATCGAGCGGTGAGGACCGACGCCGTACGGCTCGGCTCGACGTTCGTCGCGGGCGCGCTCGCCGTGTTCGCGGCGGCGTTCGCGTTCGGACCGACGGCACCGGCTGCGCCGAAGGTCGACGACCGCGCTCTCGAAGCGTCGGCACCCGGCTCCGCGCCGGCGCCGACGCCGAGCGCGGCCGTTCCACGCGAGGCACCGCCGCCCGCGTTCGCGCCTTCGCCGGCGCCAGACCTCCGCAGTGCCGTCGACGTCGTCGCGCGGCTCGGTGCGACGGCGACCGGTGTCGAGACGCGTTCCGTGACCGGCTACCGCCGGATCCCAGTCCAACTCGCGCAGGTCAGCTCGGGCATTCGTTGTCCCGATGGCTCGTACCTGCCGCTGCTGAACGGCGTCCCGAAGGCGTCGCCGCTCGCGCGCAACCGCGCGCTGCCGCCGCTCGCGCCGGTCGTCGCCGTGTTGATCGACGGCGACGGCGTCGAGTGGTTCGAGCACGCCGACGGATCGGCGACGACGACGGTCTGGAGCGAGATGACGCACGCCGACGGTCGCACCGAGCGCATCGTGCGCACGCTGCACAACGCGCGGATCCCCGACGGGCAGACGATCGACGAGAGCGGCAAGTAGCCGCGCGGCCGCGTCGTCGACGTTCCGCGTGCGGGGAGTCCTGTCGGCTCGGTATCGTCTTCCGGCTCGCCCTTCCGCCCGCGACCCCTGGAACGATGCCGATGACCGACGTCCTCGCCCTGACTCAACAGATCCAAGAGCGCAGCCGCGTCCTGCAGGACGTTCGCAAAGCCGTCGCCGGCGTCATCGTCGGCCAGGAGGAACTGCTCGACGGGCTGCTGATCGCGCTGCTCGCCGACGGGCACGTTCTGCTGGAGGGTCTGCCGGGCCTCGCGAAGTCGCTCGCCGTCTCGACGCTGGCCAAGGCCGTCGGCGGCAAGTTCCGCCGGATCCAGTTCACGCCCGATCTGCTGCCTTCGGACCTGATCGGCACGCACGTCTACCAGCCGAAGACCGGCGAATGGACGGTCCGGGAAGGCCCCGTCTTCGCGAACTTCGTCCTCGCCGACGAGATCAACCGCGCACCGGCGAAGGTCCAGTCGGCGCTGCTCGAAGCGATGCAGGAGCGACAGGTCTCGCTCGGCGGCGACACGCGGAGCCTGCCGGCACCGTTCGTCGTCCTCGCGACGCAGAATCCGGTCGAACAGGAGGGCACCTATCCGCTGCCCGAGGCACAGGTCGATCGGTTCCTGCTGAAGATCGTCGTCGGCTACCCGAGCAAGGAGGAGGAGCGACGGATCATCGACCGGATGGGGCTGTCGGCGGCGCCGGTCGTCGACACGGTCGCGAGTCCGGAAGCGTTGCTCGACTGCCGCAAGCTGATGTCGATGGTCTACGTCGACGACAAGGTGAAGACCTACGTCGTCGACCTGGTCTTCGCGACGCGCGATCCCTCCGCGGTCGGCCTCGCGAAGTTGAAGCCGCTGCTGCTCTACGGCGCGTCGCCGCGCGCGTCGCTCGGGCTGACGAAGGCCGCGCAGGCGCGCGCGTTCCTGCAAGGGCGCGGGTTCGTCACGCCGCAGGACGTGAAGGCGGTCGGCATGAACGTGCTGCGCCACCGCGTGCTGACGACCTACGAGGCCGAGGCCGAGGACCTGACGTCGGAGCACCTGCTGCAGCAGATCTTCGACCACGTGCCGGTTCCCTGACGCGGAGCGACGTCCGTGATCGACCGCGAGATCCTCGCACAGGTGCGGCGGATCGAGGTGCGCACGAATCGCCTCGTCACCGACGTCATGACCGGCGGCTACACGTCCGTGTTCCGCGGGTCCGGCATCGAGTTCGACGAGG
>JAEYTU010000564.1 GCA_023433825.1 Planctomycetota bacterium | reverse complement strand
GCGCGAAGGCTCAGGCCGTCGCGCTCACGCCGCGCCAGCAGCGCGGCCATCTCGTTGCGTCGTTGCATGCCGGCACGATGCCGAGCGCAGGCAGTCCTTCCAGATGTGCTTCACGCGACGGTTACCCCATTCGTTGTCGAACGCACCCGCCTGCAGGACCATGGGACCACTGCGAACGAGCATCGGCGAGCCCAGATAGTTGGTCGCGAACCGCGTCGTCCAGTTGGCCACCGGCAGCGCCGAACCGAGCTTGATTTCGTAGTCCTGCCATACGCGATCCGTAGGCGGCCAAACGGCGGGCGACAGCGCATTGACCCACGCACGGAATGAGACCCCCGTGACGACCGAGCCCGGCGGAATCGATGCGAGTTCAGCGGCCGACAGTCCGATCTGAATGGTGACGGGATTGTCGCGCCCCATGACCATCGCGGCGTTGCCCTCACGGCCGCGGACCGATGCGGAGGCAGCGGGCACCACGATCGATTGGGCGTGAGCAGCCGCGAAAGTCAGCAAAGTGCCGCACGCGAGCGCGAGGCGACGTTTTCGATCGATCATCGGTCGGGATCTCCTTTCGCGCGGCATTCGGCACCGTTCCGGCGCGCCCGCGGATTGGACGAGGAAAAGCGCGGAGCCTACGAGCCGTCGAGCGGCGACGTCAACGGCGGTACCATGCGCCACTCGTCGGGCAACAGCCCACCAGCCGCCAGAACTGAAGTGACACGCGAGCGATCGCGACCCAATCGAGATGACGATCCCAGCGAATTGGCGTTTCCACGTTCTTCCACTGCTCATGCTGACCGTGACGTCCGCGACGTCGGCGCAGTCGCATGTGACACTCCCCTTCGGTACCGCGAACGTGGAAGGCAATACTGCCAATCCCGTTCCGTGGTGGTCGACGTCCGGGACCTATCAGCAGGTTCACGACGACCTCGAGATGTTGGCAGGAAACAGTGGCGGCCCGATCACGATCACGGGCATTGGGTTTCGTACGGATGGCGTCTTCACTGCCCCGTACGGCGCACGCACTTTGGAGGTGCAGTTGACGCTCGGGATCACGGGATTGGATTCACGAACGGCAGGGACCGACTTCGCCGCCAATCTGGGGCCGCAACCGACCGTCGTCATGCCGTTCACGCGGGTCGACATCCCGACGCTGCTGCCGATCTCGGTTCCGAATCCCGTCGGGTTCGTGATGTCGTTCGTCCAGCCGTTCGTCTTCCAGGCCCAGCCCGGCAATCACTTCTGTTGGGAGATGCGCCACCGCTTTCACAGCTATCTGGTCGCGGACAATCCATTCGATGCGAACGAGAGCAACGTCGTGATCCAAGAGACGCTCGGCGCGGGTTGCGTCGTCGTCGGCCGAAACCTGCCGGCCTCGATCACGACGCGCACCTGGAATCTGACGACGGGGGCGTACCGAAACATCCTGACGCGCGCTCGGCCCAACGCCCCGGCCACGTTCTTCCTCGGGTTGCAGCCCGCGTCCTGGACACTGCCTGGACTCTGCTCGACGTTGGAACTCATGCCGGCGTTCTTTCTCGCCGGGTCGACGACCTCGACAGGCTCCTTCGACGTGTCGATCGCGACCAACCGGAGATTCGTCGGTATTCCCGCAACCACGCTCTACGGCCAGTTCGCGTTCCTCGACGGTGACCTGCCTTGGGGACTCGGTCTGTCGGACGCATCGCGTCTCTCGACGCCGATTCCGACGTTCTCGTCACGCTTCTACACCGCGCCGTCCCAAGGCGGCCCCGGCAACGAACTGGCGACGACGGCGACAGGGCTCACGCGAGACTTCGGTCTCGTCACGATTCTGCGAGTTCAGTGAGACTCTGGCGCGCGGCGCATCGCGGCCGCCGGCGCGCGCTCGTCACGCGCCGACGAGCAGCTCGAGCCCCGCCGTGAACGACAGTCCCGCGGCGGCGGCCGCATCCTGTTGCACGACCTGGAACGTGAACGTCGCACCACACAGCGACGGGTCGTCGGGGATCCGCATCGGCACGGCGAGACCGGTCCCCGGGATCGACAGCGTCAGCGTGACGAGCGGTTGGACGAGCAGCGTTCCGACGAATGGCGTCGGCAGATTCGCGCGCGCGACGCCGACGACGATCGCGCCGGGCGTCGTCGCGTTCGTCGATCCCGACAACTGCAGTTCCGGCGTCGTCCCGAGTCGCGGTGCGGCGGACGCCGTCAGTGTCGGAATCCCGCGTGCACCGGCGAGCCCCGTGCCATACGTCGTCGCTCCGGCGACGCCGCCGACGTAGGTCGCGAACCCCATGTCGAAGCTCAACGGCCCCGTGTTGCGACGGATGAACGTCGTGCCATTCGCGTAGAGGCCCGGCGCGTCGCCGGCCCACGCATATGCGCGCCCGGTCGTCGTCGGGACCGACAGCTCGACGGCGAGCACGGTCCCGACGGCGACCGGGATCGCCGCATTCAGCCGCACCGCCGTGAACGCGAAACTCGTCGGCACGTCGGCGACCGCGAGTTGCACGGTGTCGAGCACCGTGTTCGTCAGCACGCCCGCGCCGTCGACGGTCAGGATCCGAACGTCGAGCGGGGTGATCAGTCCGGTCGTGTTCTGACGGATGTCGACGTCGATCCGCCGCAGCAGTCCCGCTTGCGCACAAGTGAACGTCTGGACCGCCGACTGATTGCCGGTGATCTCGAGGCCGTTCGTGCGTTGGCCGACGTTCTGCTGATCGATGCAGCCTTGCGCGGGGAGGGTGAAACTCGCGGCGAAGCCCGCGAGCGCGAACGAAGTCAGCCAACGAAACGAAGCAGCCATGGTGCGTCCATCCGAAGGAGTTGGTGTGCAGTCCGAAGAATGAATTTCGCCGGGCGGATGTGCCGCGAAAAATGCCAGCGCACCGCCGCCGCGCCGCCGCTCACGCCTCGACGATCGCCTGGAACCCGCCGAACGTCATCCGCGACACGTCGAACGGCATCGGATCGGGGCACATGCCGGCGATCCGCGGGTCGGCCATGACCTTCGCGTTGACGGCGTCGCGGTGGGCGCGCGACTCGTAGGTGATGAACGCGAACACGACGGTCTCGTCGTCCTTCGCTGCGGCCAACTTCTGGAACGGGATGCCGCACGGTGTTTCGAGATCCTCGGCGACGCATTCGAAGTAGGTCAGCGCGCCGTGCTCGCGCCAAACCGCGCCGGCCGCCTCCGCCATCTGGCGGTAGGACTCGATGTTCTGCTTCGGGACGGGAATGACGAAGCCGTCGACGTAGGTCATGACTGTCTGATGTGTGTGGGAACGACGAAGCGGCGCACCGTAGCGCACGCCGGAACGCGAACCCCTACGGCGACCCTCGCGCGATCGGCTCGTCGGCATTCGCGCCAGACTCGGTGACCTCGATGCAATGGGAGACTACGGCCGCGGCCATGCCCAACCCGATGCCTCGTCCCGTCTGGTCGCTGACCGTCCCACTCACGCTCTGCCTCGCCGCGACTTCCGCGCTGTCGGCGCAGACCCCGCTCCTCGATCTGAACGCGCAACCCGCCGCGACGATCGAGCCGGTCGTCTCGCACTTCCTGCCGCACCTCGGGCGAACGTGGTTCTTCGTCCGGCACCCCGATCGGCCCCGTTCGACGCTGTGGTCGACCGACGGCACCTCGGCCGGGACCGTCCCGCACTTCGACGAGGTCCTCGGAATCCCGATCCGACCCCTATGGGCGTGGCCGAATCGCGGCCCGACGTTCGCGCAGTACCTGCTGGTCCAAGGTGACGATCCGTCGAGCCGTTCGACCGCATTGATCGCCACCGACGGCACGGTCGCCGGCTCGATCGTGCTCACCCACGTGAAGGGCGATATTCGCGACGTCATCGCCAAGCCGACCGGGATCACGATCTTCTCGACCCGCGGTGTCTGGAGCGTCAGGCCGGGTTCTTCGGTCGCCGCTCAGCTCGCCGACCTCGAGATCATCTCCGCGCTCGACGCCGGGTCGCAGATGTTCTTCCGCACCCGCGATGCGTGGTGGCGGACCGACGGCACCGACGGCGGCACGCGCTTCCTCGCGACGACGGCGCCGCTCATGCCCGGACACGTGCACA
>JAEYTU010000647.1 GCA_023433825.1 Planctomycetota bacterium | reverse complement strand
CCTGCGGTGACGACCCGGGGTCACCACCCTCGATCAACTGCGCGAGCTGCGCCGACTCGGTCTCGTCGAGCCGGCCCTCGGCTTGGATCCGCGCGCGCAGACGTTCGCCGGCACGCGGCGAGTCGAGCGCGTCGCCGCGCAGGAACCAGTCGAGCAGCATCGTCGTGAACGGCTGCCCCATCGTCCGCGTCGCGCCCGGCTCCGCTTCGCCGCCGAGGAACACGACGTCGTCGGCGTCTTCCAGCCACTGCCCGCAGCACTCGTCGAGCAGCCGTCGTCGACCGATTCCCTCCGGACCGGTCAGCCGGATCGCCGTCCCGCGCCCCGCGCGCGCTTCGCGAAACGCGCGGTCGAGGATCCGGCGTTCGGCCGCGCGGCCGACGAACGCCGTCGGCGCGAAACGTCGCATCTTGCGAACGCGCTGCTGCGACGCGATCGCCGGCGCCGAGCGCTCGACACCCTGCCACCACCGCGACGCCTCGCCTTGTTCGAGCACCAGCGCGAGGACGCGTGCGCTGTCGGGTCGCGCGTCGGCTTCCTTCGCCAGCAGTTCGAGGATCAACGTCTCCAGGAACGCCGTGATCCGCGGCTGATGGTGCGACGGCCGCGGCGGGCGTTGCTCGAGATGCGCGTGCAGCATCGCGTCGGCGTCGCCTTCGATCCCCAAGCGGAACGGGTGCCGGCCGGTGGCGACCTCGTACAGCACGATCCCGAGCGAATAGAGATCGCTGCGCACTTCGGCCGGTTTGCCGCGAAGGACCTCCGGTGCCGCGTAGCTGAGGCTGCCGAAGAACCCGCCACTGCTCGGCAACCCCGGCGTGGGTGTCCCGCGCGCGAGTCCGAGGTCGACGATCTTGACCGTGCCTTCCGGCGTCAGGACGAGGTTCTCGGGCTTCAGGTCGCGGTGAACGATCCCCTTTCGATGCAGCGCCTCGAGGCCGCGCGCCGCGTCGAGACCGATGCGGCGCGCGAGGTCCTCGACGGCCGGGCCGGACTCGTCGAGGAACTGGCGCAGCGTGCGCCCCCGCACGTACTCCATGACGAGGTAGCTGACCTCGGCGCCGAGCAGCGACAGCGTCTCGAACCCGTGGATCCGGCAGACGTGCGGACTGTTCACGGCGCGCCCGACGGCGGCTTCGGTCTGCATCTGCGCCAGCGCGGCGGAGCGATCCCCGCGATCCTGCCGCAGGAACTTGATCGCGACCTCGGTCTCCGGGGGGAGCGTGCCGTACGTCGTTCGCGTGCGCGCGCGATAGACGGTGCCGCTGGAGCCGGAGCCGATCTCCTCCAACAGATCGAAACGACCTGCCAGGGAGAACGCGTTCGACGACGGACTGACGCTCGACTCGGTCATGCGGGAAGTGCGGCGCGGCGCAGGATAGCTGCGCCGCTTCCCACGCGACTCAGCCCTTCACCGGTTGCTGGACGACCGTGCGCCAGCGCGTCGTGTCGGGCGTCTCGGCCGGACCGACTTCGAAGATCTCGTAGGCGGGGCCGTCGGCAGTCAGTTCGCGCGCACCGAGCCATGCAGCGAGTTGTTCGCGGAACTTCACGAGCGTCGCGTGCGGACCGACGTGCGTGCCGACGACGACGCGACCCGCCGCCCACGCTCCGGGGGCGATGCGGCCCGTCGCCGTGATCGGCGCCGCGACGACGACGCCGGCTTCGAAGTCGACGTTGCCGGCGTCGCGCGCATGCACGCGGCAGAACGGCGCGCCGACCGGGAGCACGTCGGCCGCCTTCAGCGCAGCCGCGACCTCCGCGATCGCCTTGTCGCGCTCGGCGGCGAACGACGCCTCCGCGACCTTCGCACGGATCGTGGCCGTGTTGGGTTTGGTGCGTGTCTCGATCGCGAACGACGGCGTCTGCAGCTCGGCGGCGCGCAGCTCGGCCTCGGCGCGGCGCGTGCGCTCGGCCTCCGCTTCCTCGGCGACCAGTGCGGCGACGGCTGGCGGTGGCGTGAACGGCAGCGTCGCGAGGGTGACCGGGCCCGCGGTCTCGACGACGAACGTGCTGACGTCGGCCGGTGACGTCACCTGGATCCGGTGCGCGTACCAGACCGGCGACGTCCCGCGGCGCCAGTCGGCCAGTTCGATGTCGAGTGTCGCCGACTTGCCGTCGCGGTCGCGGACGTTCATCAGCGCGCGCAGCAGCTCGTGGCCGTCGCGCGCGAAGTGCCACGTGTCGACGCCGCCGTCGGCCGACGTCATCTGGAACGCGTCGAACGGCGCTCCGCCGCTGGGGTCGCCGGCCGTGTCGATCGCCATGGCCTTCGCGTAGAGCGTCTTCCACGGCCGTCGCGTGATCAGCCCGAACCACCGATCGAGCGCCGCCGCGTCGGGACCCTTCCGCAACCGCGCGACGCCCTGCGGATCGACCGACCACGCGACGCCGTCGATCCCGCGCTCCATCGTCGTCCCGCCGAACTCGTAGCGTTCGTAGGCGCGTTCGCCCTGCACCGTCCAGCGGAACGTCCCCTCGGCCAGCACGCGATCGTCGTTCCGCGCGCGCACCGTGACCTTGCCGGTCAGTTGCCGCAGCTGCGCGGGGTCCGCTGCGCCGCGTTGGACCTCCCATTCGGCGAGGCGGGTCGAGACGTCTTGGGCGGTGGTCGTGTTTGCGGTCGTCGCCGTGACCGTCGCGAACACCAGCGCGGACACGAGTCGGCACGGAGGGTGAGGAAGTGGGCTCGTCATTTGGGCTTCGGGGTGAAACGGACGCGGACTCTACGGAAGCACGTGCGGGGGCCGGTCGGTGCAACTTCGTGCGGTCGACGAATCCGGTCGAGGGTTGACGTTCGGCGCCGGACCTGCGTAGCGTCCGCGCCGTTCGCCTGGGGCTCTTCGAAGGAGTGTCACCGCGGCGAAGGGTGATCGTGAAGGACGGTCACCCTCGAAGTCAGCGACCCTGGAAGGAGGTCGTCCGATGGTTCGAATCGTCTCGTGCGTCGTTCTCGTCGCCCTCGCGCTGTGCGCGTCGTCGATCCGCTCGGTGTCCGCGCAAACGGGCGGGCATTCGCACATCGCGCCGTTGGCGCCCGGCGTCGTCCTGCCGGCCAATCGGCATTCGCCGCTCTTCAACTGGCCGAATGGGATCTGGGACTACGGCGAAGGCGTTCCGCTCGACACCGGAGGCGTGATCTCGCAGAGCAACCCGAACCTGATCTCGGCGACCGATCTCGTGCAGCTCAAGGCGTGGGGACCGGTCACCGGGACCAATCTGCAGAGCTACATCGGCGAGCTTCGCCCACCGGGGACACCGACGATCCTGACGTTCGCCGAGGCGACGTTCGAGATCACGGCGCCGGCGGGCGGATTCCCGAACGCGACGAAGCGCCAGCACATCGTGCTGTTGCTGAACACCCGACAAACGAGTGGATCGGAACGCCTCGTCGATCGTCCGTACGGGCCGCACATCTATCCCGGCGATCCGACGAACTTTGGAAACTGGGAGGGACCGTTCCCCGGCACGATCCTCGTCGAGGAGTTCGCGGCGATGCCGGCGTCGACAGCGCCGTTCTACGTCGTCGTCGGCCACATCGTCCCCCGCACATCGCACCAACCGCTCGTGTTCAGCATGCAGCGATTGCGCGAGCTGCGTCGCATCGCCGAGATCGTCGTCAATCAACAGTTCTATGCGGCGGGTTCGGCACCGACATACACCGCGTGCGTCGCCGGCACGTCGTTCGGTGGGTTGACGACGCAGGTCGCGCTCGCGCTGTGGCCGGACGAGTTCCACTCCGGCGTGTCGTTCGCGTTCCACGGCTCACTGCGCGCCGTGCCCAACGATCAGAATCTCTACAACTTCCTGATCGGCGGCCTCGGCTTCGCGGGTTCCGGCGCCGGCTACACACAGCGCTCGGCCATCGACTGGTCGATCTTCAACCGGCTCGAAGGCGTCGACTTCCTGAGTCTGTCGATGCTGAATCGCGCGTACACGACGGGGCCTGCGCCGGCGTTGGTCCCAGGCATTCGCCGCCCGATGGTGTTCCTGTGCGCCGACGAGGATCCGGTCACGCATTCGCAGGACTGGCTGCGCGCGTTCGCCGGGACGAACGGCCACGAGCAGCCGTACAACGCGCGGCGCACGTTCACCGAGGGCGGTCATTCGTGGAACGTCGACGTCGTCGTCATGGGCAAGGCGTGCCATGGCGGCGAGCAGGGCGCCCTGGCCGAGGGGTTCGCGTTCCCCGGTGAGACGACGTTCACGAAGGATCTTCAGGAGCCGGTGCGGCGGATGATCCAGCAGAGCTATGCGCAGCGGACGCGCACGCTGACGCCGGGGTCGACGTTGCGACAGCTCCCGAAGGCCTCGGCGCTCGAGTCGGTCGATCCAAGCGACAAGGTGTTCTTGCGTCCGGGCAATCGCACGGTCGCGAATCCTGGGTCATTGCTCGTCGAGGCCACCGGTGCGCAGGGTTGGCATCGATATGGCGGCAGCACTTGGGCGGGGATCGGCGAGTCGTTGAAAGTGCGGAAGCTGGACTCCGACCCGTTCGCGTCGATCTTCGTCGGCGGCACGGACGGTGTGATCTCCCGCTATCAATTGAATGCGACTGTCGCCGCGCCGGATCAGCCGCTCGAGTTGCAGGCACGATCGAGTTCCCTCGGCTACGGCGTCTATGCGCTCGACGTCGGTGACTTCGATCCCGGCCGCGCGGGGTTGGAAGTCGTCGCTGCGGCCTATCGGCGGATCGGCATCTACGACGCCGCATCGTTGAACCTGATCTCGACGTTCGACCTTCCCGATTGGGAGCACACCGAGCCGATGCGATTGCAGATCGCCGAGCTGTACGGAAACAACACGACGCGCGAGATCGTGCTGCGGACGCTGCATGGGCGGATCGTCGTCCTCGGGCGCGGCAGCGGTGGATCGCTGACGATCCTCGGCGAGCACTCGGAAGCCGGTGTCCACGATCTGCTCGTCGGACCGCAGGTGCCTGGTGGATCGATCCCGGGGTCGAACTTCCAGAATGGGATCTGGTTGCTCTCGGCGCGGGGGCACGTCGCTGCGATCGCGCTCGACTCAGGTGCTGCGGATCCGAAGAACATGGGACTGCTCGTCGCCGCGTCGATGCTGCAGTACGGCGGATTGCAGGATCTGGAGGCGACGGCTGCGGGGATCGTCGCGCTCGCGACTGGAGGGCCGGATGAGTTCGCATCGATCCGCGTGTTCAACCCGGCGACGTTGGCACCCGTCGCGGAGTTCGGTCGCGTGCACCAGCCGAAGGTCTTCGATCCTTACTTCGGCGGCGAAGTCGAACTCGACATGCCACATCCGATCTCGGATCCATGTCTGTCGGTCACCGCGCAGGGGAAATACGTGACGCTCTACGGTGGCCATCTCGCAACTTGGGATCACGGGAACGACACCGCGACCGGACTGAAGAACCTTGGGACGTTCCAGCCGTCACTCGGCGCGTGCGCGATGGAGGTCGGCGACATCGACGGCGACAGCATCGACGAGATCGTCGTGTCGACGTACAGCGGGCGCGTCGTGTGGTTCGAGGTCGACGAGATCGAGGCACCTGGGACGACGCTGTCGGGTGTCGTTTCGCGGTCCGTGCGGGTCACCGGGACGTCGCCGAACGTCAAGGTCCACGACCATCGCGCCAATGGCGCAATCTCGGCGACGTGGGGGTTTGCGTTGGGGACAGTTCCGCAGCCGTACTTGCATGCGATCGACCCGGTCGGGAGCTGGTGGGTATTGGATCCACTGACCGGACTTCCGGTCCAGTTGCCGACTCGGACGGCACGAGTTCTCGAACTCCCGATCGCCGGTGTCCGCGGTCTCGCGTACGGCGGCGTGGGAGCGAGTGCATTGCCCGTCGCCAGCCAGTTCGGTGCGAATGACACGTTCTGGAGAGTGGAGAACGACCTCCCTGGGTTACCGGCGCGAACCCTGACGACGACGCCGTACGTCCCCTTCCAGAACCCTGACCACACCATCACGTGGCAGCACGTTCCGACCCCACATTCCAGCCTCTGCTGGGACAACTTCTGGATCTTCGCGAAGGGCGGAGATGCGCGGCAGGACGGCAGTCGGTGGCGCGCGGCGTGGTGGAGCAATGGATTCCCGAATCTCGTGCAGCAGTTCGTCTATGACCTGCAAAGCAATCCGGCAGTCGGGGTGAGTCTGTGGAGCACGACGAAGACCGGCTCGGGTGGTCCACCCGCTGGGCCATTGGCACCGGGACTCAGCGGAGCGGCGGCCGGGACCTCGCTGCGCACGAGCACGCGCTACGCCGAGGTCATGGACATGCAGACCGTCCGTCTCGGCCGCGTCGGTCCCGACGCCTCGGAGCTACACACCGTCGTGTCCAGCATGGGCGGCCGCGTGATCGTGCTTCGCAGTACCGACGGCACGATCCTCGCGCAGAGCGAGGACTTGGGACTGGGTGGCATGGCGATGGCGCTGGCCGATCTGGACGGCGATTCGATCGAGGAGATCGTCTTCGCGACGGCGATCGCGCCGATCGACGTCGCGCCGCCGGTTGCGCCAGGACCCGGGGGACCTGCGCACGGCGGCTGGCTGCGCTCCTATGTCCACGTGTTGAAGTTCAACGCCTCGACGTCCCGTCTCGACCGCGTCAGCTCGGCGCCGGTCGGAGATCCGTACGGCCCCGACGCGCTGCACGGATTCGGTGCGTGCGGGATCGCGATCGCGGATCTGAACGAGACCGGCGTGACCAACCCGACGCCGGAGATCCTCGTCACGACGCTGAACGGTGAGTTCGTCGTGTTTGCGCAGTCGTCGGGTGTGTTGACGCAGACGCCGCTGTATCGCACGGTCGTCGAAGGGCAGTTGGGGGCGTTCAACTCGATTGTTGTGGCGGACTTGGACGGTGATATCCACAGCCCGCCGAGCAAG
>JAEYTU010000516.1 GCA_023433825.1 Planctomycetota bacterium | reverse complement strand
ACTCCCGCACGAACCATCGACGATCCATGGCGCTGAAAGTCACCGACGCGAAGAAGGGCATGGTCATCCGGTACGAGGGCGAGCTCTACCAGATCACGAAGTACGACCACGTGACGCCGGGCAACTGGCGCGCGATCCATCACCTCTACCTGAAGAACATGCGGACCGGCCGGCAGAAGGAAGTGCGGATGGGCACCTCCGACATGATCGAACCGGTCTACCTCGAGACGAAGAACTGTCAGTACCTGTACCGCGATGCCGGCGGTCAGGTGTTCATGGACAACGACAGCTACGAGCAGTTCCACCTGCCGCAGGAAGTCATCGAGGACGCGCTGCGCTTCATCGTCGAGGGTGACACGGTCCAGGTCGTCTACGCCGAAGGCGAGCCGATCAGCGTGCAGCTGCCGGCGAGCGTCGTGCTGGAGATCGTCGAAGCCGAGGACGCCGTGAAGGGCGACACGGTCTCGAACATCCAGAAGGCCGCGAAGACGAAGACCGGTTTCGTCGTCAAGGTGCCAGCGCACATCAAGGTCGGCGAGCGGATCAAGATCAGCACCGACACCGGCGAGTTCCAAGGCCGCGCGAGCTGAGTCGCGACGGACGGGGCCTGCCGACGCGGCGCCGCTACGGCGCGCCGATCCGGCGCAGCGCTTCGCTGCGCGACAGACCATGCTCGGCGGCGAGCCGGCGAACGTCGTCGTCCTCCGGCCGCCGCGAGACGGCGCCCGACGGAAGCCGCGCGCACTTGAACCGCACCGGACCGAGCGGCGACGCGTGCTCCTCCTGCCAACGCTCCAGCACACGGCGCGTGACGCGATGCATGCGCACGCCGAGCGTCGTCGACTCCTCGAGCAGGAACCGGAGCGCGGCTTCGCGACGTTCGCCGTCGACGAGCGCCGTGACCTGCACACCGGGACGCCCCTTCTTCATCTGGACCGGCATCGTGAACGCGTCGGCGACGCCGAGCGCGTGCAGCCCGTCGACGACGTAGGCGAGTTGTTCGCCGGTCGCGGTGTCGAGCGTGCAGACGAGTTCGTCGAGTTCGAGCGCCGTCGCGTCGCTCGGCTCGCGGATCGCCATCTCGCCGACCGTCAGCCGCAGCAGGTTCGGCCGGGTCGCGACGTCGCGCGCGCCGGCGCCGTAGCCGATCGCCGTCGGTCGGACGACGTCGTCGGGCTCGAACCGATCGACGAACGTCGCCAGCAGCGCCGCGCCGGTCGGCGTCGTCCATTCGCCAGCCAGCGACCCCGGCCGGGTCGGGATCCCGACGAGGCATCCGAGCGTCCCTGGCGCCGGCACCGGCAGCTCGCCGTGCGCACAGTGGACGACGCCATGGCCGACGACGACGGCCGACGACGTGACGCGCTCGATCCCGAGCAGATGCGTGCCGAGGCAGGCGCAGACGATGTCGACGATCGTGTCCTCGGCGCCGACCTCGTGGAAATGGACGCGTTCGACCGGGATCCCGTGTGCCTTGGCCTCGGCATCGCCCAAGCGGCGGAACGTCGCCTCGACGCGCGCTTCGACCGGCGCCGGCAGCTTCGCGCGGCGGACGATCGTCAGGATCTCGTCGAGCCCGCGACCGTGGCCGTCGGCGTCGCCGTGTGGATGCGCGTGACCGGGGGTGCGGCTCGGCAGCGCGCCGCCGCGCGTGCGCGTGGCCTTTCGGAACTGGGACCGAGTTGCCGGATCCGACGCATCCCCCTCCCCCGCCGGCCGACCATCGATCCCGACCTCGAACCGCGTCCCGACCAGCGCGCCACGGCGGACCCGCGACTGGCGGACAGTCACACCGGGCAGTTGCAGCGCGGCGACCGCGGCCTCGATCGCCGCGAAGTTCGCACCGGCATCGAGCGTCGCGCCGACCCACATGTCACCGGAGACGCCGGACGCGCAGTCGAGATGGCCGACCTTCATCCCCTCCGTCTAGCAGCCCGTGGAAGAACTCGCGAGGCTCGCAGTCGCGCGATTCTCGATGCAACTGCCCCCGCGAGAACGCAGGCGAATCGGCGGCTTCGGCGAGGCTTTCGCGGTCGGAGGTGCGGGAGAGGCGCACGGCTGCGTGGCGCGCAAGTCTTCCACGGGCTGCTAGCCACGGGGTGCCGCGTCGTCCAACCGCGCGACGCCGTCGCTCTTGTCGAATGCGAAGTACAGCAGCACCGCGCCGGCCGCTGCGCTCGGGGTCAGCAGCAGCAGGTTGTAGAGCGGCACGAGCATCCCGATCTGCACGGCGATGCCGAAGCCGAGCAGCTTCGCCCAGTTCCGCTTCGCGAGTTGGATGCGCCGCCGCATCGACTCGTGGCGCCGCACGCACGGGATCTCGAGCCACGCGAGTCCGGCGAAGCCCGCCGAGACGACGAACGCGATCCACGCGCCGATCCCGCAGAACGACAGCAACAGCACCGGCACCCACAGCGCGATCTGCAATGCGAGGATCTGCGTCGCCGTCGACACCGAGTCGAAGATCTCGCGCGAGATCGGCGTCGGCAGACGCGTCATGTCGTCACCGCCGGAGAGCTTCTCGGTGATGTCGGCGATGCCGTCGAGGAACGGCGACGTGACGAGCACGATGACGGTCGGTGCGAGCAGCCACAGCGTCAGCAGTGCGAGCACGAACGCGAGCACCGGCTTCGCGAAGTCGATCGGCGTTCGCAGGAACGACAGGAAGCCCCAGTCCATCTCGACGAGTTCCGCGAACGCCGCGTGGATCCCGAAGAAGAACCCGAGCGCGACGGCGACGACGACGACGACGTT
>JAEYTU010000462.1 GCA_023433825.1 Planctomycetota bacterium | reverse complement strand
GGTCAACTTCGCGCTGCAGCACAACGCGGTCCCGCTGGTCAAGGCGGTCGCGATCACGAACGACGGCGACGCGCCGCTGCACGATCTGGTGCTGACGCTGCGCGTCGCGCCCGACCTCGCGCCGGCGCACGAGACGCGGATCGCCGGCATCGGTGCGAAGGCGACGTTCAACGTGCATCCGACCGAATTGCGGCCGTCGCTCGAACGTCTCGTCCGCCTCGACGAACGGCAGCGCGGCGAACTGCTGGCCGAGCTCCGGATCGGCGACGAGCTCGTCGCGCAGGCGTCGGGCGGGCTGGACTTGCTCGCGTTCAACGAATGGACGGCCGGCACGCTGCCGGAGATCCTCGCCGCGTTCGTGCAGCCGAATCATCCGGCGTTGACGCCATGGCTGACGAACGCGCGCGACGCGCTCGCTGCTGCGACCGGGGATCCGACGCTCGACGGCTACGCGTCGCGCGAACCGTCGCGTGTCCGCGCATTCGCCGCGGCGGTCTACGAGGCCGCGCGGCGGCTCGGGATCACCTACGTGCTGCCGCCGGCGAGCTTCGAGACCGGTGGGCAGAAGATCCGTGGCCCGGAGCAGATCCTCGGAACGCGGATGGGCACGTGTCTCGACCTGACGGTCGCGTTCGCGGCCGTCCTCGAGCATCTCGGGCTGCACGCGGTCATGGTGCTGCTCGACGGGCACGCGTTCGTCGCCGTTTGGCTGGTCGACGAGGCGTTCGCCGAGGCCGCCGTCCACGACGCGGTCCGACTGCGGAAGCGGATCGATCTCGGCGAGGTGCTCGCGATCGAGACGACCGGGATCTGCACGTCGCCGGGGCTCGACTTCGACGACGCCGTGCGTCGCGCGCGCGCGATGCTCGCCGACGAGACGAAGTTCCTGTTCGCGATCGACGTGCGCGCCGCGCGGCGCGCGCGGATCCAGCCGCTGCCGGCGCGCGCGTCGGCGACGTTCACGGTGCTCGATCCGGTGACCGGAGCCGGGGCGGGCGCGGTCGCGTCGACGATGCCGGTGGACGAACTCGCTCCGAGCGTCACGGCCGTCGAACCAGCGCCGATCGTTGCCGTGCCGGTTTCGGCCGCATCGGTCGACGCGCCGCCGGTCGAAGCCACACCGCGCACGCGCCTCGATCGCTGGAAACGAAAGCTGCTCGACCTGTCGCTGCGCAATCGGCTGATCCACTTCCTGCCGTCGAAGCGCACGCTGCCGGTGCTGGCGCCCGATCCGAAGCAGCTCGAAGACCTGCTGTGGGACGAGCGCCGGTTCTCGATGCGTGGCGCGCCGTCGATCGACGCCGAGGTCGATCCGCGGCGCAGCGCCGACCCGGCCGCGGCCGCCGAGGCGCGGCGTCAGTTCCTGCTCGCCGAACTCGGCGACGGCCGCCTGTACACCGGGCTCTCCGACGAGGACCTCGAACGTCGGTTGCTCGAACTCTTCCGCGCCGCACGAACGAGCAAGGAAGAGGGCGGCGCGCACGGTCTGTCGCTCGCAGTCGGCTTCCTGCGCTGGTTCGAGTCGCCGCAGTCGCAGCAAGCGCGGCTCGCGCCGATCCTGCTCGTGCCGGTCGAGCTGGAACGCGGCTCGGTCACGGCCGAGTTCAAGCTGCGCGTCGGCGACGAGGATCCGCGGGTCAACGTCACGCTGCTGCAGAAGCTGCAGACCGAGTTCGGCGTCGACGTCGCGGGCTTGGATGCGGTCCCCGACGACGGCAAGGGCGTCGACGTCGAGGCCGTGTTCCAGGCGTTCCGACGTGCAGTGAAGGACGTGCCGCGGTTCGAGGTCGTGCCGGAGTGCGCGATCGGGTTGTTCTCGTTCGCGAAGTTCCTGATGTGGCGCGATCTCGAGGCGCGCGCCGATCAACTGCGGCGCAGCGCCGTCGTCGCGCACATGCTCGACACGCCGAGCGAACCGTTCGCGCCCGACGACCCGGCGTTCCCAGAGCCGGAGGCGCTCGACGCGACGCGCCCCGTGGCGGCGTCGTTCTGCCCGCTCAGCGCGGACTCGTCGCAGTTGAGCGCGATCTACGCGGCGGCCGACGGCCGCAGCTTCGTGCTCGAAGGGCCGCCCGGCACCGGCAAGTCGCAGACGATCGCGAACCTCGTCGCGCACGCGCTCGGCAGCGACAAGCGCGTGCTGTTCGTGTCCGAGAAGATGGCCGCGCTCGGCGTCGTGCACCGCCGCCTGCAGGCGATCGGACTCGGCGCGTTCTGCCTCGAGCTGCACGCGAACAAGGCGCAGAAGCGCGAGGTCGTCCGGCAGCTCGCCGAGGCGCTCGACGTCGGTCGGATCGCCGAGCCGGCGGCGTTCGCGAAGCAGGCGGCCGAGTTGGAGGCGTTGCGAACGCGGCTGAATGCGCACGTCGAGGCGATCCATCGCGTCCGCGCGGCGGGGCTCAGCGTGTTCGACGCGACCGGGCGCGTCGTCGCGCTGCGCGGCACCCCGTTCGTCGAGATGCGAGACGTCGGGATCGCCGAGCTGACGTCCGAACGTCGGTTGCAGCTGCGCGATGCCGTCGCGCGCCTCGCGACCGCCGAGTCCGACGTGTCGCCGGTCGCCTCGCACCCGTTTCGAGCGGTCGGCCGCGAGGACTGGTCGCCAGAACTGCCGCGCCGCGTCGACGCGGCGATCGCGACGCTCGCGGCCGCGACGACGCGCTACGCCGCGGCGCTGGACGTCGTCGTCGTCGCGATCGGTCTCGACGGAACGGCACTGCGGCGGGCCGACGTTGCGCGGATCGACGCGATCGCGCGTCACTTGCGCGCCGCGCCGGGCACTCCGTCGGAGCTGGTCACGGCGCCCGGGATGGACGCGCGGATCTCGCGGTGGCGGACGATCGCGGCGACCGGCCGCCGCGCGGCGACCGGGACCGCGAAGCTCGCGCTGCACTGGAACGACGCATTCCTGCGCGCCGACCACGCAAGGCTGCGCTCGGCGCTCGCGCGGCATCGGACGACGTTCGCGCCGATCCGGTGGTTCGTCCTGCGCTCGACGAACGGGACCCTCCGCGCACTGGCGAAGGGACCGCTGCGTCCGATCGACGACGTGATCGACGACCTCGAACTCGCGGTGTCGGTCGCCGCCGACCGCGGCGTCGTGACCGCGGCGTCGAACGACGCGCAGCGATGCTTCGGCTCGCTGTGGCGCGACGTCGGGACCGACTTCGACGCGTTGGAGCGCGCGCTGCAGTGGGCGGGCACGCTGCACGAGTACTCGGTCGCCGTCGCCGGGACGCAGCTCGAGCTCGGTGCGCGATTGCGCGCCCGTTGGGCCGAGCTGTGCGCGGAGCCGGCATTGACGGCGCCGGGCGGTGCGTTGCGCGTCAAGCTCGACGACGTCGTCGCCGCGGGGGAAGGGTTCCGGACCGCGCTCGCGGACCTGTCGACGTTGCTGACGCTCGACGAAGCGGTCGCGTTCGACGGGCCGCTGCCGTTCCTGGAGTCGGTGCGCACGACGCTCGGTCTCTGGAACGGCCGCACGGCGATGCTCAATGCGTTCTGCGCGTGGCTGCGCGAACGGCGTGCGGCCGAGGCGCTCGGGCTGACGCCGTTGGTCGAGCGACTCGTCTCCGGCGAGATCTCGCGTCCGCAACTCCTCGACGTCGCCGAACGATCCGTGCTGCAGGCATGGCTCGAAGCGCAGATCGGCGCCGATCCGGCGTTGCGGCACTTCCGCGGTGCGCAGCACGAACGGGCGATCCACGAGTTTCGACGGCTCGACGACGAGGTCGCGCGGCTCAGCGCCGAGGTCGTCCGCGCGCGGCTGTCGGCGCGCGTTCCGTCGGCGTCGAGTGGCGCCACCGTCGGAACGTCCGAAGTCGGCCTGCTGCTGCGTGAGGCGAAGAAGCAGCGCGGCCATCTCGCGCCGCGTCAGCTCGTCGCGCGACTGCCGAACCTGCTGCCGCGGCTCAAGCCGTGTCTGTTGATGAGCCCGCTGTCGGTCGCGCAGGTGCTCGATCCGTCGTTCCCGCCGTTCGATCTCGTCGTGTTCGACGAGGCCTCGCAGATCCCGGTCTGGGACGCGATCGGCGCGCTCGGGCGCGGCGCGCAGGCCGTCGTGGTCGGCGACTCACGGCAGCTTCCGCCGACGAGTTTCTTCCAGAAGGTCGACGGTGACGACGACGACGACGAACCCGAGGTCGAGGACCTGGAGAGCATCCTCGACGAGTGCGGCGCGGCCGGGCTGCCGCGGCGCTATCTCAGATGGCACTACCGCAGCCGCCACGAGAGCCTGATCACGTTCAGCAATCACCACTACTACGACGGCAAGCTGCTGACCTTCCCGTCGCCGGATGCCGTGCGCGACGGTCGCGGCGTGCGGCTCGTTCCGATCACGGATGGCGTCTACGACCGCGGCAAGTCCCACACGAACGTTTCAGAAGCGCGCGCGCTGGTCGCGGAGGTCGTGCGGCGCCTCGTCGATCCGACGCAGCAGAAGCGTTCGATCGGGGTCGTGACGTTCAGCATGCCGCAGCAGGTGTTGATCGAGGACTTGCTCGATCGCGCGCGGCGCGAGCACCCGGAGATCGAGCGGCACTTCACGAGCGTCGACGAGCGGCTGTTCGTCAAGAACCTCGAGAACGTCCAAGGCGACGAACGCGACGTGATGCTGTTCTCGATCTGCTACGGCCCCGACGCGGCCGGCAAGGTCCGCATGAACTTCGGACCGCTGAACCGGCAGGGCGGCGAACGGCGGCTCAACGTCGCGATCACGCGCGCGCGCGAGGAGCTCGTCGTGTTTTCGTCGCTGCGCCCCGAGCACATCGACCTCTCGCGGACGAATGCGACCGGCGTGCGCGACTTGAAGACGTTCCTCGACTACGCCGCGCGCGGGGCCGTGGCGATCGCCGAGAAGGTGTCGGTCGACGTGGCGGCGGAGTTCGGGTCGCCGTTCGAGGCCGAGGTGTCGGCGGCGATGGAGGCGCTGGGGCTCGTCGTGCACCGCCAAGTCGGTTGCTCGGGGTATCGGATCGACCTCGCCGTCGTCGACCCCGACGCGCCGGGGCGTTACCTGCTCGGCGTCGAGTGCGATGGCGCGACCTACCACTCGGCGGCGACGGCGCGGGATCGCGATCGGTTGCGCGCGCTGGTGTTGCACGGACTCGGTTGGCAGTTGCACCGGATCTGGTCGACCGATTGGTGGTTCGATCGCGACCGCGAGATCGCGCGGTTGCGCGAGGCCGTCGAGGCGGCGAAGCGCGGGCGGCCGGCCGTCATCCCCGCGCCTACACCGCAGGAGCCGCCGCTGGAGCCACAGCAGGAGCCGCAGCAGCAGGCGCAGCACGAACCACCGCCGCCGCCGCCCGACGCACCCGAGCCGACGCGGATCGCATCGAACGTCACGTTCGTCGTCACCGGCGATCCGGTGCGCGCGATCGTCGACGCCGCCGCGCCGTTGACGTTGAAGGACCTTGCACGCCGCATCGCCGCCACGACCGACCGCAAGAGCGTGACCGAGCGCTTCCTCGACGAGGTCCGCGCGATGGTCGCGAAGGCGCGCGTCTTCGTCGACGCCGACGACGTCGTCTGGGCGAAGGGTCAGGACGCCGCGACGTGGCGCGAGGTCCGCGCCGACGCGAGCCGCGAGTTCGACGACGTTCCGATGGTCGAGCTGTGCAACGCCGCCCGCCGTGTGCTCGGAGCGAACCTCGCGCTGCCGCGCGAGGACCTGGCGCGCGAGACGGCGCGAGCGTTCGGCGTGACTCGCCTCGGCCGCGTCGTCCGCGAGCGCGCGGAAGCCGCGATCGAGCGGTTGATCGCGGCCGGGGAAGCCGTGGCGGACGGGGAGAGCGTGCGGGCCGTCTGACGTCCGCTACTCACCGCAGCAGCGGTTCGAGATCGGTGCAGTGGTGCGGCGCGAGACCCAGCGCCCGCAGCCGCGGCCAGTGGCACGTGACGAGGACGATCTGCAGGGACTCGGCGGCCTTGTGCAGGACGTCGATCATCCGCGTCATTCGATCGTCGTCGGTGACGACGAGGGCGTCGTCGAGCACGACCGGCAGCGCCGTCGTCTCGGCGAGGACGAGCGCCATCGCGAGGCGGACGAGGATCCCGACCTGCTCGCTCGCGCCGGCGCTCAGACGACCGAACGTGTCCGTTGCGCCCCCGCGCGTCAGTTGGACCTGCTGCATCGCGTCGTCGTCGAACGTCAACGCGGCGCCCGGCATCGCGATGCGCAGCAGCTCCGAGACGGCTCGCTGGAGCGGTTCGCGGAACCGGTCCTCGGCCGCGCGCTTGTGCTTGCGAAGGGTCGTGCGCAGCAGATCGACGGCCGCTGCGTCGCGTTGGTGCTTCGCGAGAACCGATCGCGCCCGCCGCGCCGTCGCGTCGGCGACCTCCAGACGAGCGTCGAGGTCGGTCGCTGCGTCGGCGGCGAGGCGGCCGCGCAGTTCGGCGCTGCGCCCGGTCAGCTCGCGCGTCTCGCGTTCGGCCTGCGCGAGCGCGCGCTCGGCCGCGACGAAGGCGCGCCGAAGGTCGTCCGGCGTCGCCGCGC
>JAEYTU010000409.1 GCA_023433825.1 Planctomycetota bacterium | reverse complement strand
GCGCAGGCGCAGCGCAAGAACGTGGCCGAGGAGCGGACCGACGCTGCGGGGGAGTTCGCGTTCGACGTCCCGACCGGAGTGCCGTTCGACTTGCATGTTCGCGCGACCGGGATGGCCGACGTCGTCGTGCCGCGGTGTGTCGGCGGGCGGCGCTACGTCGTTCGTCTGGAGGCCGGTGCGGTCGTGACCGGGCGCGTGTTCCTCGTCGCGGCGCGCGGTGCCGTCGACGGCGAACCGCTTCCCGACGCCGAGGTCGTCCTGCGGACCGGGATCCACGCCGACCTTCGGACGGTACGGAGCGATGCGGCCGGTGCGTTCCGGTTCGACGGCGTCCGCGCCGGACACGTGCAACTGGAGGTGCGCACGGACGCCGGACAGACGCCGGCGCCGGTGCGCGGCGTCGCTGCGACCGGTGGCTTGTTGTCGCTGACGCTGCCGGTGGTCCGCGGCGACGACCTCGTCGGACGGGTGACCGACGCCGCATCCGGTGCACCGATCGCCGGCGCGGTCGTCGCCGAGGGCTGGGACGTCGACAAGTCGGTCCGCACCGACGCCGAGGGTCGCTACCGCCTGCGCGGAGTGCCGGCGCCGGGCTACCCCGAGGTCCGAGCGTTCGCCGATGGGTACGCGCCACTGTCGCGGAACGTCGACGCGCGACTGCCAACGGAGTCGGGCACGCGCACGCTCGACTTCGCGTTGGCGGCCGCGGGATCGGTGACCGGCCACGTCGTCGACGGCGCGGGTCTGCCGATCGTCGACGCCTACGTCGCCGCGATCGGCGCGGCGGATCGCGCGCGGGGCGTGATCGGCCCGCACTGGACCGCGACGCGGACCGACGCGACCGGCACGTATCGGATCGACGGACTCGGCGATCGCCCCTACGCGCTGCTGGTCCGAGCCGAGGGCTACGGGCGCCGCAGCTACGACTTCCCGGGCCCTGTCGAGGCCGGAAAGGTCACGACGCTCCCCGACGTCGTGTTGCGGGAGGCGGCGCGGATCGTCGGCGTCGTTCGCGGGCGCGACGGGCGACAGCTCCCCGAGGCGAAGGTGCGCATCGAGGGCACGAACGCCGACCGCGGCGCATGGGCGCTGCCCGATGCGTCGGCCGGCGAGCCGTTCGTCTCGGTCATCGTGCTCGATACCGACGCCGAGGGTCGCTTCGCGTGCGCGGAACTGCCGTCCGGGCGGTTCGTCGTTCGCGCGACGCCGGATGGGCGCAACGACCTGCACGTCGAGCGGTCGGTCGACCTGGAAAGCGGCGAACTCGCCGTCGTGGACCTCGTCGTCGACTTCGGGCTGTCGATCCGTGGCCGTGTCGCACTCGCGAACGGCGATCCGGTGAACGGCGCGACGATCGTGCTGTTCGACGCGACGAACGGCACCGAACTGCGCCGGACGATGACGTCGACCGGCGGGGACTTCGAGCTTCGCGGCGTCGAGAAGGGCACGCACCGACTTCGCGCGCAGCCGCGTCCGGGCATCGGCATGCCGATCGAAATCGACGTCGCCGGTGGGACGACCGACCTGCTCGTCCAGATCGACGCGTCGGCGATCGTCGACGGCACGCTGCTCGGGCCCGACGGCACCCCCCGCAACGGGCACGTCGAGGCGTTCGTCGCGAGTTCGACCCAGACGCACACCACGCCGCTCGCGACGGCGCGCACGGTCGCGAACGGCCGCTTCACGCTCGACGTTCCGCTCGGCGCCATCGTCGATCTGCGCGTGCGCGCGTTCGACCCGGACACGCCGCTGCGCCCGGGCGACGTCGTTCCGCTGGCCGAACCCGACGCGTTCCGCGCGCTGCGGGCACCGGCGCGCAGCTTGACGCTCCGCCTCGCGCAGTGAAGCGCACGGTGCAGGCTACGCTGCTCCGCCGCATGCGCGCACCGTTCCACCCGTCGGAAGTTCTGCTGCTCGGCCCCGGTCCGTCCCCGGTCTCGCACCGCACGCTCGCGGCGATGTCGGCGCCGGTCCTCGGGCATCTCGACCCCGAGTTCGTGGCGCTGATGGATCGCGTGCAGGCCGACCTGCGAACCGTCTTCGCGACGCAGAACGCGTTCACGGTTCCGATCTCCGGCACCGGCAGCGCCGGCATGGAGACGGCACTCGTCAATCTGATCGAGCCTGGCGACCGCGTCGTCGTCGGGATCCACGGCGTGTTCGGCGAACGGATGCACGAGATCGCGTCGCGACTCGGCGCCGACGTCGTCGCGGTCCGCGCGGCGTTCGGCCAGCCCCTCGACGACACGGCAATGGTCGCCGCGATCCGCGGCGGCGCGACGCGGCTCGTCGCGTTCGTCCACGCCGAGACGTCGACCGGCGTGCTGCAACCACCGGCGGCGATCCTCGCTGCGGCTGCCGACGTCGGCGCGCTGACGGTCCTCGACTGCGTGACGAGCCTCGCCGGCGCGCCGGTCGACGTCGACGCGTGGAAGGTCGACGCCGCGTACTCGGGCACGCAGAAGTGTCTCGGTGTGCCGCCGGGCCTGTCGCCGGTCACGTTCTCGGCCGCCGCGCTCGAACGGATTCGCCGCCGCCGCGCGAAGCCGCCGTCGTGGTATCTCGACGTCTCGCTGCTCGGCGGCTACTGGGGCGGCGAACGCGTCTATCACCACACGGCGCCGATCAGCATGGTCTACGCGCTGGCCGCCGGTCTCGACGACGTGCTCGAGGAAGGTCTCGCCGCGCGCCACCGCCGCCATCGCGACGTCGCCGACGCATTCCATCGTGGTCTCGACGCACTCGGTCTGCGTTGCGTCGTCGACGCGCCGCTGCGGGCGCCGATGCTGACGTCGATCCACGTTCCGGACGGGATCGACGATGCCTCCGCGCGCCGGCTGCTGCGGCAGCGCCACCGGATCGAGATCGGCGGCGGGCTTGGACCGTGGAAGGGCCGCGTCTGGCGCGTCGGTCTGATGGGGCACGGTGCGCGGATCGCGTCGGTCGTCCGCGTGCTGACGGCGTTCGCCGATGTCCTGACGACGGCCGGCAAGCCGGCCGACCTCGCGGCCGCTCTGCGCGCCGCCGATCCGGACGGCAGCGCGGTACCTCAGCCGCCGAGGTAGCGCCGCACTTCCCAGTCGGTGACCGACGCGGCGAACGCCGCGCAGTCGCGCTTCCGCGCGTCGACGTGCAGCCGATGGACGGCGCCGAGCGCACGGCCGAGAACGGCGTCGCGGTCGCACGCGACGACGGCGTCGATCAGCGACGCCGGCAACGGTTCACAGCGCACGAGATCGACCGCGCCGCGCACCGGTGCGGGTGGCACGAGCTCCTGGCCGAGCCCGTCGACGACCGCGGCCAAGAACGCCGCCAGCGTCGCATGTGCCGGCATCGTCGCGTCGGCGATCGCGGTCTCGATGGACAACGTTCGTTCGTCGGCGACCGCGACCTGCAGCGCCGCGGCGTCGACCGTCGGTGACGCGAACGCGACATGACTGGGCAGCGTCGGGTCGACGATCCGGCGCTTGTACGAGTTGACCGTCGGGTTCGCGAACGCGCACAACGCGCGCAGGTGATGCAGCAGCCCGGCGACGACGCGACCGCCGTGCAATCCGAGTCCCGCCGGCCCATCCGCGGCGACCAACCCGACGTCGCGGCGCGGTGACGCGAACGACAGCCGCATGCGCACGCCGCTGCGTCCGTGCCCGTTCGGCAGCGCCGGCATCGTCGTCGCGATCAGACCGACGCCGGCTGCGAGCGCGCGGACGAGGTCCGTCATCGCGGCGAGTTCGTCGGCGAGCGCGACCGGCGTTCGTTCGGCGACGACGCAGCGCAGCGACGATCCATCGACGACCTCGATCGAAACTCCGGACGAACGCGCCGCCGCCAGCGCGTCGCCGAGCTTGCGCCGTAGCACGTTGACCTTCGCACCGAGCGGGCGCGCGAGCACGCCGTTCGCGTCGTCGCGTCCGACCAGCGCCACGTCCAAGCTCGCCGCGACCTCGACGCCGATCCCGTGCGTCCGCAGCAATCCCGTCTGCACAGACAGCGCGCCGCGTGGACACCCGACCAACGCGGCGCCGCTTGCGTCGACGAGATCGCATGGAACGCGGACGAACCCGCCGCGCCGCCCGTCGCCGCCCGGCACGAACCGAGCCGTCGTGACGTCGCCGCGCAGCCGCGCCTGCGAGCGAACGCCGTCGGGCAGCCCTTCGACCGAGGTCAGCTCGACGGCGACGCCGGTCGTCGTCAGCGCGTCGGCGTCCGACGTCGGAACGTCGACCGAGTGCCAACTTCCGGCGCCGTCGACGAATGCGAGCCGCAGCGCGCGCACGCCCGGCTTCCGCGCGAGTCGCAGCAGTCGGCGGTCGTCGGTCGTCTTCGCAGCGGCGGGCACGGGTCGCCCTGTCGACGCCGCGCGCCCTGCGGCATGAGCGCGGTGGCGACGGCCCGTTGGCTACGCGACGTCGGGCGCGTCGACGACGCCGGTCTCGACACCGCCGGCATCGACGTCGGGAGCCGCGTGCGGGACGCAGAACGCGGCCATCAGGTACAGCCCCGCGGCGAGGAACACGACGACGCCGAAGCCGAACTCCATCGCGACGACGATTGCGAGGATCGACGCGAGCACCGACGCCGCACCGTTGACGCCGAACGCCCACGGCACGAGCCCACTGGCGCTGCCGAGCTGGCGCAGGCCGGTCGGGAACGGCATTCCCATCGCGAACGCGAGCGGCGCGATCCAGACGATCGTCCAGACGACGCGCATCGCCTCGCTGTCGGACAGCGTTGCGCGCAGGAAGTCCGGCAGCACGAACGCGTGGACGAGCAGCATCGCGACGACGGCGACCGCAGCGGCCGCCGCGAATCGCCGCCCGGCGCGCAGCCAACCGGCCGTCGCCGACCCGAGCCCGCTGAACACGAGGAACGAGCCGAGCCCGGCCGTCAACGAGTACGTCGGGTGGCCGAGGTACAGCACGAACCGCTGGATCGTCACGATCTCGACGAGCAGGTACGCGACGCCGAGCGCCGTGAAGTACGCGAGCACCGACGTCCGTGACGGACCGCCGGCGGTGCTGCGGAACCCGAGCCGCAGCAGCGGCAGCACGACGAGCAGCAGCGTCACGAGCGTCGTCTGCAGGAACAGCGCGGCGAGGATGTAGAGCCCGATCGGCTCACTCCCCGTCAGCGCCGCGTAGTCGGCTTTCGACTCGGCCGTCAGCCCGCGCCAGACGTCGCCCCAGTGGTGGAAGTTGAAGAAGAACGGACGGTCGTCGCGCGCCGGGCGCACGTCGTACTGGAACGTGTACGGCGCGACGCCTTCGGCCCGCGGGACGTCGTTCGGATACGTGTCGTAGAACCGCGCGAGCGCCGCGTCGCCGCCGTTCATCGCCGCGAAGAAGCGCGCGTACTCGTTCCCCGGTTCGTCACGCGTCCCGGCCGCGTAGGCGAGCGCGTGATGGACGTGCGGGTTCGAGTTCATCGGCGCGAGCGACGTCTCGATCGCCGCGACCTGCTCGGCCGTGAACGGCCGCTTGCGGAACATCAGGAACGAGTAGCGCAGCGGATCCTTGAAGAACCGCGCGAAGTCTTCGGCGAGCGCCTGCACCTTCGGATCGGTCGACTGCGAACGGATGAACGCCGCGACGGCCGGCGCCTGTTCGTCGGTCTGATCGACGACGAGCACGCAGCGTTCGGGGTTCTCGACGCCGATCCGCTTCAGTGCACCGGCGGCCGTCGCGACGAGCTTCAACGTCTCGCGCGGTGGCACGAAGTTGAACCGGATCACGCAGACGACGCCGTCGTCCGACAGGTGGTGGAAGAAGTCGTCGAACGCTTCCTCCGTGTAGAGGTAGCTCTCGCTGAAGATGTAGCTGCCCGACGACATCGCCGCGTAGGTGTCGGTGCCCGACATCTGCACGAGGTCGTAGGTGCCGCCTTCGCGCCGCAGGAAGCTGCGACCTTCGCTGTGCACCGGGCGGACGCCGGGCCGCTCGTAGACGCCGTTCGTGTAGTCGCCGAACTTCGTTCTGACGAGCGCGAGCGTGTCGCCGTTGATGTCGACCGCGGTCACCGACTTCGCGCCGTAGTGCAGAGCCGTCTCGACGTCGTTGCCGCCGCCGGGGCCGATGATCAGCACGTTCGGGTCGCGGACGAGGCGATAGCCGAGCCCGTAGAAGTGCGCGTCGTAGGCGTTCTCGCGAGCGAACGCGCCCGACCAGATCACGGTCGGCGCGTCGCCATCCTGGAAGACGTGGACCTGGCTGCGCGGGCCGGTGCCGGGTTCGGCGCGGTCCTTCGCATCCTGTTGCGGTGTCGGCGGTACCGGTCGCGTGTCGAGCCGGCACAGCGGCGTCCACAGCGTCGTCGAGAGCGTGTCGTCGACACCGCGATAGTCCGGGTCCTGCGCGCGGAAGTGCGAACCGACGGCGTCGAAGAACTTCTCGAACAGTGCGAGCGCCTTGCTCTTCGCCGGGACGATCGGGATCGCCGTCGCGGCGAGGCCCGGTGCGACCAGCGACGCCGGCCAGATCGCGAGCGTCAGCGCCGCGAGGACGCGCGCAGAGCGAACGGCGCCACCGCTCATTCCGTGCAGCGCCGCGAGTCCGGCCGCGCCGCTGAGTGCCGCGAACAGGAACAGGCAGCCCGGCGCGCCGAGAGGGCGGACCAGCAGCACGAACAACACGCTGCCGACGCCGGAGCCGATCAAGTTCCAGAAGTACAGGCGGTGGACGATCGCTGTGAATCGCGACAGTGCGACGGCGATCGCCAAGCCTGCGAACAGAAAGGGGACGACGAGGTACGCGTAGCGCAGGAAGAGCCAGAAGTACTTCGTCCGGTCGGCTTCGATGTCGAGCGTGTCGAGCGGCGAGTTCGCCAGCACCGTGAACGCGGCGATCAGCGTGACACCGAACAGCGAGCTGTAGACCGACACGGCGACGCGCGCGTCCGACCCGAGCCTCCCGAGCGCCGGCACGACCGCCAGCAGCGAACCGCCCGCCGCGAAGCCGAGCAGCGTGACCGTGACGACCATGTACGTCAGGTGGTGCCACAGCATCACGCTGAACAGGCGCGTCTGGAGGACCTGGACCGCCAGCGTCGCGACGGAGATCAGGACGACGGCGAGCAGGAGACCGCGCGACGCGGACGCGGAAGGCGACGGGGACGACATCATCGAGCGGGGCGGAACACTATCGGCCGTCGCCGCCGCATTCTTGCCCGCCGCCGCTCACCGACCGCGAACGGAAACGACGCTGCGCGACAACTTTGCTCCGCGAAGTGAAACGAAGGTGCCAGGCACCTTTGTTTCACTTACCGCACCGTCAAGCTCAACGCGTTCGTGAAGCCTGCAGCCGCCGTTGCCACGAGCGACTGCGACGACAGCGGCAGGCCGACGAGCGTCGGATTCGCGGGGATCGCGATCGGCAGCTGCGCGGTTCCGGTCGCCGAGAGCGTCGTCGGCACGCTCAGGACGACGTTCGCGAGCCAGAGATTGCAGCCGAGCAGCGGGAACGGCGACGGCAGCGTCGGTCCGACTCCGAGTGCGAATGCGGCCGGAGTGCCGACCTCGCCGTCGACGATCTCCAGCAACGGCGTCGTCCCGTTCGCGAGCAGCGCGCTCGCGACGAGACGCGGCGCGATCGACGCCGAGCCGGCGCAGCCGGTGCCGACGATCGCGACGTCCTGCGTCGGGACCGTCGTCAACCGCTGGTGGTACTGCGCCCCGTCGAAGCCCGTGAACGTGTACGCCGACGCCGGCGGATTCGTCGTCGTCTTCGCGCCGACCCACGCCCCGAACGAGACCGGCGTGCCGGCGGCGGTGGCGGTGCGGTAGTGATACGTCAGCGTGCCGGGCCAACTGATCCCGAGCAGGTAGTGGTTGCCGGCGATCAGCGGGACGGCGATCGGGCCCGACGAGTACCAGCCGACGCCCGTGCCGTTCACCGGCACCGTCGTCGACCAGATCAGGTTGCCCGAGCCGCTGCGCGAGTGGTGACGCGCGACGAAGAACGTGACCAACTCGACGCCGGGGACGTTCAGGTACCACTCGACGTTCAGCAGGTAGGAAGACGTGTCGACGCGAAACATGTTCGCCTTGCCCTGTGCCGTGCGCGCGGTCGCCGTCGTCGTGCCGCCAACCGTGTCGACGATCTGGGCCGGGAGCGAGGATGCGAACGCGAGGACGAGAGCGAGCGAAGTCTTGGTCAGGATCGGATGCATGGTGGTTCGGTGCGTGCGGGAGGGATCGAAGCGGCGCGGGAGTCTAGTGGCTTCGCCTCTCTCCGATACGGTTCCGCCCATGTCCGCTCGCCGCCTCGCCACGCCGTTCCTCGCCGCATCGTTGTTGCTCCCCCTCGCGCCGCCGCACGCGCTGCGCGCGCAGGAGACGCAGGAGTCCGCTGGCACCGAGGCCAACACGTTCGGGCACTCGCGGCACGGCGAGGTCTTCGACGAAGGCCCGCGCCAAGCTGCCTACCGGATGGCCGGCCTCGGATCGTCGGTGCACTTCCCGGTCGCCGGCCTCGGCGAGGAGGCGCAGGCGTTCTTCGATCAAGGCATCACGCAGCAGCACGGCTTCTGGTACTTCGAGGCCGAACGCAGCTTCCGACAGGTCGCGATGCTGCATCCCGACTGCGCGATGGCCTACGCCGGGATGGCACTGGCGAACGTCGAGAACCGCGCGCGCGCCTCCGGCTTCGCCGCGCGCGCCGTCGAGAAGGCGGTCGACGCACCGCCGCGCGAGCGATTGTGGATCGACGCGATCGCCGCGTATCACCGGATCGACGACGCGTTGCGCACCGAGCTGCAATCCGGCGACGGGAAGCGCGTCGAGACTGCGCGCAAGACCGTGGCGGAGCGCAATGCGAAGCGCGACGAGAAACAACTCGGGCGTGACTTCGTTCGCGGGCTCGAGGCGATCGTCGCGGCGCATCCGGACGACATCGAGGCGAAGGCGTTCCTCGCCGTGCAATGCTGGCGCAACGTCGAGTTTGGATTGCCGATCACGAGTCATGGCGCCGTCGATGCACTGCTCGATCAGGTCTTCGCAGCCGCGCCCGACCACCCGGCGCATCACTACCGGATCCATCTGTGGGACGGCGAGAAGCACGAACGCGCAATCCGCTCCGCCGCGGCGAACGGCGCGTCGGCGCCCGGCATCGCGCATCAGTGGCACATGTCGGGGCACGTCTATGCAGGATTGAACCGCCACGCCGAGGCACTGTGGCAGCAGGAGGCGTCGGCGCGCGTCGACCACGATCACATGCTGCGCGATCGCGTGATGCCGTACGAGATCCACAACTACGGCCACAATCAGGAGTGGCTGGTCCGCAGCTATGGCTATGTCGGGCGCGTTCGCGACGCGGTCGATCTCGCGAAGAACATGATCGAGTTGCCGCGCCACAAGGTGCGCAATCGTCTCGGTGATCGCCGTCACGTCGCCGGCTACGGACGCGCACGCCTGCTCGAACTGATCGACGAACACGAGCTGTGGGACGTCGCCGACGCGGCGCACCGCGACGGCTACCTGGATCCGGTCGACGACGTCGTGCCAGAGGCGCAGCGACTCGAGGTCTTGGGTCGCGCGTTCCATCGCAG
>JAEYTU010000404.1 GCA_023433825.1 Planctomycetota bacterium | reverse complement strand
ACGTCGATCGTCACCGTGACGACGGATGGCGGCAGTGGGCGTCCGCGCGATTCGTACGTCGCCGTCTACGTGCCCGACGGCGCCGGTTCGATGCGTCTCGTCGAGATCGTGCCCGCCGTCCGCACTGGCAACCGGCTCTACGGTGGCCCCGGGACCGTGCTTCGCGATGCGCCGATCGTCGCCGTGTTGGACGACTGCAACGGTGACGGTCGTCCCGACCTTGCGATCGGCTGGGGATCGGCGGGAGCTGGCGACCGCAACCTGCGCGTGCTGTTCGGCGGCGTGCGTTGAGGGGCGCTTCGAGCGGCGCTACGTTGCGCCGCCCGATGCCGCGCGTCACGCCGAAACCCCGCTCGCGTCCCATTCCATCACGGCCCGCGATCGGGCCGCAGCCCAAGGTCTTCGCGCTACGCGCGAAGACCGACATCGCGGGCCGCGATGGAACAGTGCTTACTGGGGCCTCCCGTGCCGCTCGCGACACCGTCGGCAAACCGCCACTGCCAACGAACGCACGCCGAAGACTGCTGCGACCCGCGAGGAATCGCGGCACTCCCGTCCCGCCGCAACCCGAGCCGCAGCTGCACGCGACGCCGCTCGTGCCCGAACCGACCGAGATCGGCATCGCGATGATCGGTCACGCGTTCATGGGGCGAGCGCATGCGAACGCGATCCGACAGGTGGGGCACTTCTTCGCGCTGCCGTGGAAGGTCGTCCCGCGCGTCGTTGTCGGGCGTCACCTCGAGCGCGTCGAAGCCGTGCGCGACCGGCTCGGCTTCCAGGAGGCGTCGGCCGATCTCGACGCCGTGCTGCGGCGCAACGACGTGCAGATCGTCGACATCGCGACGCCGAACGACAGTCACCATTCGCTGGCGATGAAGGCGATCGCGGCCGGCAAACACGTCATGTGCGAGAAGCCGCTCGCGCTGTCGACGAAGCACGCGAAGGAGATGGCGGAGGCCGCGCGGCGGAAGGGCGTTCGGACGGCGCTCTGGCACAACTACCGGCGCGCGCCGGCGACGAGTCTCGCGCGGCGCATCGTCGAGCGCGGCGAACTCGGGACGATCCGCCACGTGCGTGCCGTGTATCTGCAGGACTGGTTGAACGATCCGCAGGCGCAGGCGAGTTGGCGAACCGACGCGAAGGTCGCCGGCTCCGGTGCGCACGGCGACCTCAACGCGCATCTCGTCGATCTGACGATGTTCCTGACCGGGCTGCGCTTCGCGTCGGTCTGCGCGATGACCGAGACGTTCACGACGTCGCGGCCGACGCCGACCGGTGCGCAGGTGCCGGTCACGGTCGACGACGCATGCGCGTTCCTCGCGCGGTTCGACGGCGGCGCGATCGGCACGTTCGAGGCCACGCGCGCGGCGCCGGGGCGGAAGAACTTCAACCGGATCGAGATCAACGGCAGTCTCGGCTCGCTGGTGTGGAACTTCGAGCGAATGAACGAGCTGGAGCTGTTCCTGACCGGCGATCACCGCGACACGCAGGGCTTCCGCACGGTCATGTGCATGGACCCGGTGCATCCGTACGCCGCCAACTGGTGGCCGGACGGTCACGTGATCGGCTACGAGCACACGTTCGTGCACCACCTCGCCGACTTCCTGCACGCACTGTCGACGGGCGGCGGGTTCTCGCCGGACTTCGACGACGGCGTGCGCGTGCAGGCCGTGCTCGACGCGGCATTGCGATCGGCGCAGACGCGACGCTTCGTCGACGTCGACGCGGGTCGATCGGCGAAGACCTGAGAGGCGACGACGATGATCCAGGGTCCCGGCATCTTCCTGGCGCAGTTCATGGCCGACGCGCCGCCGTTCCACGAGTTCGGCTCGATCTGCAAGTGGGCCGCGTCGCTCGGCTACGTCGGCGTGCAGTTGCCGACCTGGGACCGGCGCTGCATGGACCTGACGCAGGCGGCGCAGAGCAAGGCCTACTGCGAAGACCTCGCGGCGACCGCGGCGTCGCACGGACTGCGGATCACCGAACTGTCGACGCACTTGCAGGGACAACTCGTCGCCGTGCATCCGGCGTATGCGCCGCAGTTCGAGGCGTTCGCGCCGAGCGGCGTGACGACGCCGCAGGCGATGTGCGAGTGGGGGACCGGCGAGGTCGAGAAGGCGCTGACGGCGTCGCAGCACTTGGGATTGAACGCGATGCCGACGTTCCCCGGCGCGTTGCTGTGGCACACCGTGTATCCGTGGCCGCAGCGCCCGGGCGGCCTCGTCGCCGAGGGCTTCGCCGAACTGGCGCGACGCTGGCGGCCGATCCTCGACCACGCGGAATCGTGCGGTGTCGACTGCGCATACGAAGTGCACCCCGGCGAGGACGTGCACGACGGCGCGTCGTACGAGACGTTCCTCGAGCATGTCGACGGGCATGCGCGCGCGTGTCTGCTCTACGACCCGAGCCACTTCGTCCTGCAGTGCCTCGACTACCTGGCGTTCCTCGACCTCTATCACGACCGGATTCGCTGCTTCCACGTCAAGGACGCCGAGTTCCGCCCCGACGGCCGCGTCGGTGTCTACGGCGGCTATCAGGATTGGCAGAACCGCGCCGGCCGGTTCCGCAGTCTCGGCGACGGTCAGATCGACTTCGGCGCCGTGTTCTCGCGATTGACGAAGTACGGCTATCGCGGCTGGGCCGTCGTCGAATGGGAATGCGCATTCAAGGACAGCGCGCAAGGCGCAGCCGAGGGCGCGCCCTTCGTGAAGCGGCACCTGATCACGCCACCGTCGCGCGCGTTCGACGACTTCGCGGGCGGAGTCGTCGATCGGGACAAGGTGCGCAGGGTGCTCGGGTTGTCGTGATGGGCCGCGAGTGCCGCGATGGGCAGACGTCGCGTCGTCACTCGGTGTCGAGGCGTTCGAAGTGACTCGTCAGATCTCGCGCGCCGTGCATCACGTGAACGACTTCGATGTCGTCCTCGACGACGAAGTAGAAGACACGGAAATTGGCGAATCGGCGGACGCCGATCGAGCGCAGGCCCACGAGCCTCGGGTTCTGAAACTCGTGCCTCCGACCTGCATGCGGGTGGTCGCAGAGGAATCGGAGGGTCTCCTCCACTGCGTGGAGAAAGGTCTCCGAGGCGGTTCGGCTGCGGTCCGCGAGGTACAGCGCGCACGCCACGAGGTCGCGGTGGACGCTTGCACGTTTCATGACGCGCCGCGCCGTCATCGCGCTGCTGATTCGACCGGAGCCGCGACGGAACGCCCCGAGCGCGGGTTGGACCGGGATACAGCGAAGCGAGCGTGGCTACTTCGTCTTCCGCTTCGCGCCGAGCTTCTTCCGAACCTCGTTTCGAATCTCGTTCCAATCCGCATCGGTCAACGGCGTCGACGGTTCGTCCAGCCGCTCGAGCAGGCGACGCTCGATCGCGACGTTCTGCTGTGCCAACTGATCTGCATGGATCAGTCGTCGGACGTACTCGCTGGCCGTGGCGCACCCGGTCTCGGCGACGCGGCGCCGCAGGTACTCCTTCTGACTTCTCGGCAGTGAGATGGACATGTTGGTCAACGTGTCGCGGGTGGCCATCCTCGTAGAGTAGCGAGCCTGCGAGACTATCGCAGGATCTACGAATTCCTGGCATCGGTGGGGGGCGGTGGCGCGTGCCGAGCATGGCACACGCGCTGTGGCCTCGAAGCCCGGAAGGTCCCGCGAAATCCGAGCTGCAACTTCGCGCCACCGTCCGGCGGTAAATGGCTGCGTGCCCGACGCCTCGATCACCGACGCCGCTGCCGACGACCGCGACCCGCTGCACGCGCGGCTCGTTGCCGAACTGCCGGGGCTGCGCGCGTTCCTGCGGCGCCGCGTCGCGGCCGGATCCGGGGTCGAGGTCGACGACGTCGTCCAGGACGTCATGGCGCGCGCGCTGCGCTATCTCGCGACGTTCGACGCGTCGCGTGCGTTCCAGCCGTGGTTGCGCGGCATGGCGTGGCGCGTCCTCGCCGATCACCGCGCGCGACGCCGCGCCGAGCCGCTGCCGGACGACGAGCCGATCGACACGAACGCGGCGACGGACGCAGCGTCGTCGACGTTCGAACGTCGCGAGTCGATCGAGCGCGCGCTGACGGCGCTGACGCCGAGCGAACGCGCCATCCTGGTCCGCTTTCACGGCGACGGCGAGTCGATCCGCGCGATCGCGGAATCCCTGCGCATGCCGGAAGGGACCGTCAAGTCGCACCTGCACCGGGCGCGCCGGCGCCTCGGAGACACGCCATGACGCACGATGACGACACGTTCTGGGACGCGGTCCACGCAGCGCTCGACGACCGGCGCGACCCGCTCGACGACGAACGGGTGCGCGCGATGCTCGATGCGGCGCCGGCGCGGCGCGACGCGCTGCTGCGTCTCGAGGGACGCCTCGCCGGCGTCGCTGCGTTCCCCGTTCCGGCCGCCAATCGGCGTCTCCCGCCGATCGTCGTCGCCGCGAGCGCCGCCGCCGCGTTGGTGGTCGCCGTCGTCGCCTACGCGTGGTGGAACCGCGACGCGGGCACCACGCCGGCACCGAGTCCGCGTCCGGTCTGCGAGGTCCTGCACTTCGAACGCGATTTCACCTTCCACGCCCGTCGGACCGTCGTGACGCCACCGGCGTCGGGCGCCGACGGATTCCTGTTGTCGTTCACCACGTCCACCGAGACCACGAGAGCCAGCCGATGAACGTTTCCCACTTGTTGTTGTCGTTCGCCTTCCCGCTCGCTGCGCTCGCCGCGCAAGCGCCGTCGAGCTCCCCGCCCCCCGCGCCGCCGGACGACGGCGTCGCGCGCACGACGGTGTTGCACGACGTTCGCGACCTGATGCCACGATGGTTCCCGGTGACCGATCCGGTGACCGACCGAACCAACCAACGATCGAAATCGGTCCCGATCCTGAGCGAGATCCCACTGCTGAGCGACGTGTTCGAGCGCGACATCGCCGCGGACGTCGCGAAGTACGAAGCCGAGCTTCGCGCGCGCCGTCACCGCGAGGCCGGATTGGAGGAAGTCGTCCGGATGTGGCGCGCGTTCGCACGTCCGGCGTTCGAGGGCGCGGACCGAATCGAGATCGTCGGCGCGGGCCAGTTGGCCGTGCACGCGACGGCCGCGCACCACCAATGGCTCGGCGAACTGCTGCGCGATCAGCGCGCCGCCGGCGATGGTGCTTCTCTGATGATCGAGTGCACGCTGCTGTCGGCCCCCAAAGACGCATTCACGAAGGCCGGCCTCGCGCCAGCCGTCACGTATGCGACGACCGACGAACTCGCGGCGATGCGCGCGCGGCTGAACGGTGCGGAGTTCGAGGTCGTGAGCGCGCCGAAGTTGACGGCGCGGGACGTCCAGCGCGCGACGTTCTCGGTGCTCAGCTCGAGGTCGTTCATCCGCGAGTACCGCTTGCACTACGTCGGCGCGACGCGTCAGGCGATTGCCGATCCAGTCATCGAGGTCGCCGAGGAGGGCATCGTCATGCACGCGCGCGGGATGCTGTTGCCGGGCAACGAGATCGGCCTGCACCTCGCGTTCGAGAGCGTCGAGTTGAAGCGACCGATCCGCACGCGAATGGTGCGCATCGCTCCCGGTGTCGATCAGGAGTACGAGGTGTCGGACCCCGAGGTCGTCCGCGCGCGCTTCACGACCGACGTGCGCCTCGCCGACGGCGCGTCGGCGTCGTTCCTGACGCCGCACCGTGACGACACGGACCTCGCGGTGTTCGTCACGGTGAAGGT
>JAEYTU010000368.1 GCA_023433825.1 Planctomycetota bacterium | reverse complement strand
CTTCTCGGCACCGGTCAGCGCAGTCGCGAACTTTTCCGGATCGGAACCCGCGACCGGGATCCCCGGGTTCAGCTGGATCCCCTTCTTCTCGACGACCGACGCGCCGGCGGCGTCGCGGTAGACCAGGTCGCCCTTCGCGAAGTCGGTCGCGCCGACCGGCTCCTGGACCTCACGCAGCGTCTTCTTCTGGTCGGCCAGGCTGTTCAGCGCGCTCTCCATGTCGGCGTCGGTGACGGCCGGGTCGCCGGCTGCGACCTCGAGTCCCTTGACCGACTTCAGCTCGAACTCCGGCCGAACGTCGAACGCGACCTCGAACTGCAGCGGCACGGTCGGGTCGAGCGGCTTCTCGTCGATCCCATTCACGGTCGGCCGGCCGATCACCGCGAGCTTGTGCTCGCGAACGGCCTCCTGGAACGACTCCTGGACCAGCTTCTCCTTCGCTTCCGCGAGGATCGCCGGACCGAACTTCTTCTCCAGCACGGCCCGCGGGACCTTGCCCGGCCGGAACCCCTTCTGGGTGACCTGTCCCTGTGCGCTCTTGAAGACCTCGTCGACGTGAGTCCGGATCTTCTCGGGCGGAATCTTGATCGAAACCGTCTTACGGCACGGGCCGGACGCGGTGATCTGGATCTCCATGGTGGGCAACGCTTCGTGGCTCCGGTGCGGGGTCTGCGCGGGGATAGGGGGCGAGCATCTTGGCCATCGCCCGGAACCGGGTCAAGCGCGCGAATGCGGCCGCGTCAGCGCGGCGAGCCGGCCCACAGCACGAGGTCCGCGAGGATCCGATCGAACGCTTCGCGCTGCGTCGCGCGGACGCGCAATCCGTAGGCGAACGTTCCCGAACGGTCCATGACCTTTGCGCCGCTGTAGACGTGACGCGTCCCCTCGGTGCCCTCGTGTCGCAGTCGCAGCACGACCGGTCGGTGCAAGTCGAATTCGTGGCGCGCGTGGCCGAGCACCAACTCGACGTCGACGTCGTCGGGACGCAGTTCGCCGAGGTCGACTTCGACGCGCGCCTCGACCGGTGCCAACACGCGCAGGTCGCGCAGGTCGGTCACGTGCGCGGCGACGATCCGAACGTCGTGGAACCCGCGCCGAATGCGCCGGTGCTCCTCGGCCACGTGCTTCAGCGTCGCTCGGCCGTCGGCGGACAGGCGGTGGTACGACGTGCCGAGTTCGCGATACGCGACGTCGAAGTACTCGCCGACCATCCGGTCGGTGTGGAACACGGTCGGCACCGTTCGAAGCGCGTGCTTCATCCGTGCGATCCACCGCTGCGGCATGCCGTCGGCGTCGCGATCGAAGTACAGCGGAACGACCTCTTCCTCGAGCAGCCGGTACAGGTGGCTGCTCTCCATCTCGTCCTGCAGCGCCTGCGACGGCATCGCGTGCGAGTTGCCGATCGTCCAGCCGTTCTGCCCGTCGTAGGCCTCCGGCCACCAACCGTCGGCGATCGACAGGTTCAGACCGCCGTTCGCCGCGACCTTCATCCCCGACGTCCCGCTGGCCTCCAGCGGGCGGATCGGGTTGTTCAGCCAGACGTCGACGCCCTGCACGAGCCCGCGGCCGAGCTCCATGTCGTAGTCCTCGATGAAGACGATCTTGCCGAGGAACGGTTCGCTGCGGGCGATCTCCGCGACGCGGCGCACGGTCTCCTGACCGGCGCGATCGTGCGGGTGCGCCTTGCCGGCGAACAACACGCGGACCGGGCGAGCCGAGTCGCCGAGGATCTTGGCCAGACGTTCGAGGCTGCGGAACAGCAGGTCGGCGCGCTTGTACGGGACGAAGCGCCGCGCGAAGCCGATCCACAGTGCGTCCTCCTCCAAGCCGGCGAGCACGCGCTCGAGGACGAGCGGACTGTCGTGACGTCGCGCGTAGGCGTCGCGCAGGCGGTCGGCGACGAGTTGCTTCAACTTGCGTCGCAGCCCGCGCCGCGTCTCCCACAGCGCACCGGCGTCGAGGTGATCGGCGCGATCGCGGAAGTCGTCGGCCGTCACCGCGCGACCCTCCGCGCCGAGCAACTGCGCGATCTCCGGCGCCGTCCACGTCGGCAGGTGGATGCCGTTCGTGACCGAACCGACCGGGACCTCGTACTCGAGCAACATCGGCCACGCCGGTCGCAGGATCCCGCGCGACACTTCGCCGTGCAGCTTGCTGACGCCGTTGACGTAGCCGGCGAAGTGATTCGCCAGCATCGTCATGTTGAAGCTGCCGTCGGAGCCCTCGGACTGGCCGAACGCGTAGAAGCGTTCCCACGGGACGCCGGCCCAGTGGTGGACGTCGGAGAAGTACCGACGCACGAGTCCCTCGGGGAACCGGTCGTGACCGGCCGGGATCGGCGTGTGCGTCGTGAAGATCGTCGTCGCGCGAATCAGTTCGCGCGCTTCCTCGAACGTCAGACCGTCCTGACGCAGGTAGCGACCGATCCGCTCGATCGCGACGAACGACGCGTGACCTTCGTTCAGGTGGTGGACGCACGGTTCGATCCCGAGCGCATGCAGCAGCCGGACGCCGCCGCGGCCGAGCACGATCTCCTGCAGCAGCCGGTTCTCCTGATCGCCACCGTAGAGATGGTGGGTGATGCCGCGGTCCTCGGGGCGATTGCTCGGGACGTCGGCGTCGAGCAGGTACAGCGGAACGCGACCCACCTGCACGCGCCACGCGCGGAGCGTCAGCGTGCTGCTCGGCAGTTGGATCGTGATCTCGAGCGGCTGGCGATCCTTGCCGAGCACGAGTTCGGCGGCGACGCCGGCCGGGTCGTTGTCGACCTCGATCGCGATCTGTTCGTGGTGCGGCGACAGCCGCTGCCGCATGTAGCCCTTGCGGTAGTAGATGCCGACGCCGACGAGCGGCAGGTTGAGATCGCTCGCCGACTTCAGGTGATCGCCGGCCAGGATCCCGAGTCCGCCGGAGTAGATCGGCAGCGACTCGTGGATGCCGAACTCGGCGCAGAAGTACGCGATCGGGTGCTCGTCGGACGCGAAGCATCCGGGACTCAGTTCGACCTCGGTCCGGCGCGCGGCGAGGTAGGCGTCGAAGCGCTTCGCGACCGACTGGACGCGCCCGACGAACGACTTGTCGGCGACGCGCGTCTCCAGGTCCGCGGCGAAGACCTGACTCAACGTCTGCACCGGATTGCTGCGCGTCGTCGCCCACTTGCGCGGCGACAGCTCGGCGAACAGCGCGGCGGCGTCGTGATTCCAGGTCCACCAGTAATTGGCGGCGATGCTCGACAGCGCGCGCAGCGGATCGGGCAGCGTCGGCGCGACGTCGAACCGCTGAAGTTGCGGCCGTTGTCCGACCGCGGTCGGTGTGACCGGCAGCGCCGTGAATCGCGGCCGATAGGCCGTCGTCGTGCCGGCGCGCAGTTCCGCCGCTTCGAGCGCGATCCGGAACGCCGTCTCGTAGTGCTGGATCAAGTCCGACCACGCCGTCAATTGCGCGGTCTTCCGGCATGCATCGTGGATCGCCGAACGTTCGCCCGGTTGGACGACGGCGGCTTCGAGCAGCTGCACCAGCGCGTCGCGCGCCGTCGCGTAGTCCGATCGGTGCCGCGCGATGACCTGCACGCCGTCGCGCGCGCGCAGCCCGCGCTGCTGCGCCCAAAGTCCGAACCCGGCACAGTCGGTGGTGATCGTCGGCACGCCGACCGCGAGGCTCTCCTCCGGCGTGTAGCCCCATGGCTCGTAGAACGACGGGAACGCCGAGTGATCCATCGCCCGCAGCACGGCTTCGTACGGCAGGTTCAGGAAGCCGTCGCCGTCGTGGAAGTAGATCGGGATCTGCACGACCTTGACGCGGCTGCCGATCGCGTTGTCGAGACCGAGCAGTCGGCACTGCCGCAGCACCGGATCGTTCTCCGGTTCGAACAGGTTGTGCGTCGAGATCCCGAGCGGGGTGCGATCGCCGCCGACCGGTCGACGCATCCGTTCGGCGACGTCGCCACGCAGTCCCGAGTTGCCGGCCGGCACGAGCACGAACAGCACGACCCGGCGACCGGGGCGCTTCTGCATCGCCGCGACGGCGTCGAGCAACAGGTCGATGCCCTTGTTGTGGAACTCGTAGCGACCGGCGATGCAGACGAACGCCGCGTCGTCGACCGACTCGCCGAGGAAGCGATGCGCGAACTGCTGCAGCGTCGCGCGAACCTCGTCCCGCGTCGCGCTGCCGGCGATCTCGTCGATGACGGCGAGGTCGATCCCGTTCGGCAGCAGCGGGTTCGCGAGCCGGCCGTGGAACATCTCGGCCTCGGTCGCCGTGATCTCGCTGACCGTCGTGAACGAGTCGGCGACGCGCGCGCAGACACCTTCCATCGAGTGCTTCGCGCGGATCCCGATCTCGGTCGCGAGCTCGTTCGGGTCGCGGTCGCCGAGGCCGTCGGTCGGATACGTGCCGCGCGACGCGATCGAACGCCCGAGCATCGTCGCGTGCGTCGTGAACACGTGGCCGATCGCCGGCACCTTCTCGCGCAGGTACAGCATCGCCGAGCCGCACATCCACTCGTGGCTCTGCACGACGGCCTTCCCCTGGCGCGGCGCGACGTACTCTTCCCACCACTTCTCGATGACGATCCCGGCGGCCGTGCCGAACAACACCGGCTCGACGTAGTCCCACGCGCCGAACAGCGAGTCGACCTTGAACTTCTCCCAGTTCCGCGCGAGGACTTCGTCCTTGCGTTCGAACAGACGCGAGAACTCGACGAGGATCGTTCTCGGCCGACTCGGGATCCGCCATCGTCCGACGCGCACCGGGACGCCGAGCGCGCGGCACGCCTCGGTGAACGACTCGAACCCCGGCTCCGGATCGAACGGCGGCTGACGGTCCTGATCGCTCAGCAGCCAGGGGCCGATCGCGATGTAGTCGTCACCGAGTTTCTCGACGAGCGTCTTCGCCTTCGTCGAGACGACGGTGTGGATCCCGCCGACCTTGTTGCAGACTTCCCAACTGATCTCGAACAGGGTGTAGGGTGCCATCGATCTGTCGTTGGAGCCGGACCCCGGGGTCGGGCGTGGGCGCGCGGAGTTCCCGTCGGACCGATGCGATGGGTCAGACAGGGAGCGATGCCCGTTGCGCGGCACGCGCGACGCGACGTTCGAGATCGTCGAGGACGTTCATGAACGCGATGAATGCGTCGTGCGGACTCGCATACGGGCTGAAGTACTTGTGGACGTCCCCATCGGCGAACCACTTCGTGCACATGTAGTAAAGGTGGTCCGACGTCGTCAGGCGTCGCCACCGACGCAGCAGGTCCGGTGCGCCGCCGTCGGCTTCCGGAATCGCACCGAGCGCACGGATCGTCTGCGCACTGCGGTACAGCGCGTCACCGGCGGCGCGCTGCATGTGGTTGCCGAGCCACGCCGGCAGAGCGCGTTCGGTGTCGGCCCACGACACCGGGTACGGGATCGACAGCCGACCGACCGGGTCGTGTGCACGCGCGGTCTCGGTCGGCGTCTCGAAACGGAACCGGCCCGACCGCAGGACCTGCGCCGGCAGATGCTCCATGAACTGGAAGATCCCGGTGTCGGCCCATTGGTGCTCGCCGAACGTCTCGTAGTCCATGAACAGACAGACGCAGGCGTCGTCGGCCGGGATGCGATGCAGCCAGTCGTTCCACTTCTCGGCCGTCAGCGGCCACTGATCCCAACCGCGGTTGCTGAACCGGAACGCGATGTCGTCGGCGAGCTTGTACGAGCGCAGCAGCAGCTTGATCCGTTCGCAGCCTTCGGGGCGGTAGACGAAGTGTGGACTGCGCCAGCCGAGCAGATGGTCGGCGCCTTCGCCGAGGATGACCTCGAACCCGAGCCGTTCGGCGGCCGCGGCGACGCGTTCGTCGATGACCAACTCGGTGTTGCGGAACCCGGTCGGCCGGCGCCCGAACAGCCGCTCGACGCGCTCGGCCTGCTCGGCGACCTGCGCGTCGAACTCAACTTGGTCGAACAGGAACGCCAGCGAATGGTGCGACGTCTCGCACAGGAACTCGACGTTCCCGGTCGCGGCGAGGCGGCGGAAGCTCTCGAGCGTCTCCGGCGACCACGCCTCGAACTGATCGAGCGCGGTACCGCTGACCGAGAACGCACAGCGGAAGTCGTCGCCGTGCCGCTCGATCAGCCGCTGCAAGACGGCGTTCATCGGCAGGTAGCACTTCTCGGCGACGCGGCGAACGATCCGCGCGTTCTCGGCGTCGTCGAAGTAGTGCTCCGACTGCGCGATGTCGAAGAACGTGTAGCGTCGGAGCCGGAACGGCTGATGCACCTGGAAATAGAAGACGAGCGAGGTCATCGCGCCCCCTGGCTGGCGAGCAGCTCTTCGTAGACGTCCTTGACGAGGCGACCCTGCTGTTCCCAGCGGAGTCGACCGACTTCCTCCTTGCCGTCCTCGCGCAATTGCTCGGACAGCGCGGGATAGCGAAGCAACGCGAGGATCTTGTTGGCGATGTCGTCGACGTCCCAGAAGTCGACCTTCAACGCGTTGCTGAGGATCTCGGCGACGCCGCTCTGCTGCGAGACGACGACCGGCACGTCGAGCGCCATCGCTTCGAGCGGCGAGATCCCGAACGGCTCCGACACCGACGGCATGACGTAGATGTCGGCCATCGCGTACATCCGCTCGACGTCCTTGCCGCGCAGGAAGCCGGTGAAGTGCATGTGGCGCGCGAGCCCGAGTCGTGCCGCGCGCTCGATCATCTTCGGCAGCATGTCGCCGCTGCCGCTCATGACGAACTTGACGTTCGGCTCGACCTTGACCACGCGCGCGGCGGCTTCGAGGAAGTAGTCCGGCCCCTTCTGGAACGTGATCCGACCGAGGAAGAGCACGATCGGTTCTGGGATCGCCTTCTGCACGTGCCACGCCGCCGTCTGCTCCTGGTGCGTGACGGCGTTGTGCACGACGCGCACCTTCTCGCGATCGACGAAGTAGCGCTTGCGGACGAGTCCCGCCGTGTAGTGGCTGACGCAGATCAGGCGGTCGGCGGCGAGGAACCCCATCTGCTCGATGTCGCGGACGGAGCGGTTCACGGCGTCGCCGCTGCGGTCGTACTCGAGTGCGTGCACGTGCAGGACCAGCGGTTTGCCGGCGATCCGTGCCGCGACGATGCCGGCCGGGATCGTCATCCAGTCGTGCGCATGGACGAGATCGATGCCGCCGTGTCGCGCGATCTCGGCGACGGCGAGCGCGTAGCGCGCGACCTCCGACATCAGATCGGGTCCGTAGACGCCGCTGAACGACAGGAAGCCGTCGTCCTCGCTGGCCGCTGCCGCCGCTTCGGCGCCCCCGGTTCCGACCGCCGCCGCGATCCGACGCGCCGCCGCCGTCGCCGATGCGCGGTCGGCCGCGGTCAGCAACTCGCGCAGCGCCGCCAACACCTCGGCCTTGTCGGTCGAGTGCGCGACGCCTCCGAGCGCGAGCAGCCGTTGCGCGTAGGCGGCCTCGTCGAGGTATGGATGCAGCGGGCTGTCGACGGCGAGCAGTTCGAACAGGCCGGGCAGCAGTGGGTCGGCGTCCGGGTCGGACGGATCGAACGGCGTCATGCCCGGGACACCGACGCGCGCGCCGCCGCTGGAGCCGGCTTCGACGTTCGCCACCCCGCGCGCGACGTCGTGCAGCACGTCGGCCCGTGTCTCGCCGGTCGCCGCGATCGCGCGAGCGCGCGCCAGCCCGGGAATGCGCACGTCGTTGCAGCCGACGATCTCGACGTAGCTGGCGTCCTCGTCGCCGTGCGCGCGCGGCACGACGAACCGAACGTGGACGTCGTTGTGGCGCAGCCCGCGCGTCAGCCCGAAGCACGCCGTGCCGAGCCCGCCACTGATGTGCGGCGGGAACTCCCATCCGAGCATCAGGACGTTCATCCGGGGGCGACCTCCGACGCGCGGTCGAGCAGCGCGTAGGCGCGCAGCAGTTCGCCTTGGGTGATCGCGCGGGCGATCGCGCCGAGAGGCCGGTGCGGCGGGTCGCCGTCGCTGAGTTCGGACAGCAGCAGCAGACCTTGCCCCGGCAACTGCTCGCGGAACCCGTCGAGGATCGAGCGCAGGTACGCGATGCCGGCCGGATCGTCACCGAGCGAACGAAGCCACGCCTCGACGAAGAACCCGAGCAGCCACGGCCAGACGGTGCCTTGGTGGCGCGCGTGGTCGCGTTCGCCGGGCGTGCCGTGATAGCGGCCGATGTAGTTGGCGTTCTTCGGCGCGAGCGTGCGCAGCCCGCGCGGTGTCAGCAGCTCGACCTCGGCGCGCTGGACGACGTCGGTGCGTTTGCCGCGCGTCAGCGGACTCCATTCGAGCGCCGCGGCGATGACCATGTTCGGACGCACGGAGCCGTCCACGTGCGTGCCGTCGACGGCATCGGCGAGCGTGCGCTTGGCGTCGATCCAGAGCCGCTTGCGGAACGCGCGCCCGGCCGCGCGGCGCCGCTTGCTCCACGTCAGCTCGGCGAGCCGATCACCGCGCGCGTGGTGCAGCGTCTCGAGGTACTGCAGCAGGAAGTACCACAGCGCCGCCGTCTCGACCGGCGTCCCGCTGCGCGGCGTCACCGGCCGGCCGTCGACCGTCGCGTCCATCCAGGTCGGCGCCGGAATCGATCCGTCCTGCACCGGCAATCCGTCGGCGTCGATCCGGAAGCCGAGGTCGGAACGCGCGCCCGGCGCGCCGACGCTGCGATAGGTCTCGGCGACCAGCGTCAGCGTCGGCAGGAACCGTTCGGCGATCGCCGTCGCCGATTCGCCGGCGAGTTCGAACTGGCGCACCGACCACGCGAGCCACAACGGCGCGTCGTCGCGGATCCGCGGTGCGGCGTTGGCGCCGTTCGCGCCATCGCCACCCGCGCCACCGTCGCGCGCCGTCAAGCCGGCGCGAATCCGCATCGCTGCGTCGTCGAGGATCCGTCCGCAGCGTTCGCGGTCGGGCCGACCACCGTCGGTCGCCGCGTGCAGCGTCAGTCCCGGCGTCGCGAGCAACGTGTCGCGCAGGTTCTCACCGAGCCAGTGGAAGCCGGCGACGATCCGATCGACGCCGCCTTGGTGCAGCGTGAACGTCTCCGCGCCGTGGCCGAGCATCGCCCGCAGGTCGCGCGTCTGCGGCAGCCGGGCGACGCGCGCCGCCGCTTGCGCCGTGAACGTCGCGAGCGGTGCCGCCAGCGCGTCGCCGAGACTCGCCGCGACGGCGAACGCGCGCCCGGCCGGGATCTTGACGTGCAGCGTGCCGGGGCAGAACTGGTCCTCGTGCCCGTCGAACCCGCGCCGCAGGTCGAGCGGGTACTCGACGCGCCGGTACCAGACCGGATCGGCCTCGAACCGCGATTCGGCGCCGTCGACCGTGATCGCGATCGGCGGCAGCGACGCATACGGGCGACACGTGATCCCGCCGGCGATGCGCGTCACGCGCGGGTTCAGCCCGAGGTTCTCGACCGTCAACCGGTCGTGCTCGCGGAACGCAAGCAGCGGCCGCAGGCGCAGTTCGATGTCGTCGCGCGGTGTGTCGATCCGGTAGCGCGTGACGACGGCGTCGGTGTCGCGGATCCGCTGGACGTCGCGATGGATCTCGGCGCGCCCGATCCGGTAGGTCCAGGCCGGCCACGGCGTCAGGTCGAAGCTCTCGAGCCCCTGGTGACCGAGCGGGTGGAACGTCCCCGGATACCGGCCGACCGACAGCGCGAAGTGGCGGTCCTCGCGGTGCAGCGACTCCTCGAAGCGCGACAGGAAGACGTGCCGCTTCTGCATCCCGGGCGGCACCGTCACGAGCAGGCCGTGGTGCCGTCGCGTGTGGCAGAGCAGCACCGAGCTCGACGCGTAGCCGCTGCGGTGATCGACCTCGAGCCATTCGCGCGTCAGTGCGGTCTCCAAGACCAGCAGCTCGTCTCGATCGAAATGCAGCAGAGGTGTCGTCATCGGGCTCGTGTCGCGGCGGCAGAGTAGCAACGACGTGCACGGGAAAAAGCGCGCTGGCAACGCAGCTGCGAACGCTCGACCGTGTGCGAGCGCGCGGCATGCGTCGCGCGTCGCGTTCGTCTGCACGCGACGCATGCGCGTCATCGAGCGCGACCGCGAAATCGTTCGCGGCGGCCGAGTCGCCCTCTATAAGGTGCGCCCATGTCGGATCGGGTCGTCACGCGGATTCTTGCGCCGGTCGAACTGGCGTCGAACGAACCCGTCGACATGAGCTACGCGGTCAAACTCGCAGCTCAACTCCGCGCCGAGCTGTTGCTGTTCGCCGTCATCGACACGCCGGCGATGGTCGCGCTGATCGGCCAGCACCGCGCCTCGCGGTCGTCGCGCAGCGACAGCTTCCACGTCTCGCTCGTCGACGACGCGAAGCGGATCCTGCGGCGAATCGTCGACGAGGCGACCGCGCTCGGCGTCAAGGCGCTCGGGCACGCGACGGTCAGCGAAGAGGTCGAGGAGCAGATCCTGAAGGAAGCGCTCGTCCAGAAGGTCGACTTGATCGTCGTCCGCTCGAGCGGGCGGACCGGGTTCATGAAGAAGATGCTCGGCAGCACCGCCGGCGACATCCTGAACGCCGCGCCGTGTCCGGTCCTCGTCGCGCCGGCGCGGCTCGGGGGCTGACGTTGGCCGGGCGGAAGGTCCGCGCGCGGCAACGTCCGCGGGGTGACGTTCCGACGGTGGTCGGCAAGGGCGGGACGTCGGGCGGCCCGGCCGCCGACAGCCACGGCAGCAGCGCCAACACCGACGCGATCGCGGCACTTCGGCTCGCGTCGGAGGCACTTCGCTGGACCTGCCCGCCGATCGCGCCGTCGCGTCACCCGCCGCGCGTGTCGGAACTGCTCGGCCAGACGCGCGCGATGGCGGCGCTGCGGCTCGGGCTCGAGCTGTACGGGCCCGGCTACAACATCTTCGTCAGCGGGATCATGGGGACCGGGCGCACGACCGTCGTCCGGCACTTGCTCGAGGAGATGAAGCCGGCGTGCCGCCTCGGCCCGGACCGCGTCTACGTCAACAACCTGTACGAGCCGAACCGGCCACGGCTGATCACGCTGCCGCGCGGCAGCGCGCAGCAGTTCCGCCGCGACATGGAGGACATGGTCCTGCGGATCCACGACGGGCTGCAGTCGGCGCTGCGTTCGCGGCCGCACAAGACGTCGCGCCGGCTCGTCGTCAAGGCCGCCGAGGAACGCGAGCATCGGCTGATGGCCGCGCTGACGCGCGAGTCGCGCCGCGCCGGATGCGCGCTCGTGCAGTTCCCGACGCAGGGCGGCGGCACGGCGGCCGACATCTATCTGCTGCACGACGACGAACCGGTCAGCGTCGAGGCGCTGAACGCGCTCGTGCACGAGAAGAAGGTCACGACGGCGCAGCGCACCAAGATGCTGGCGGCCCGCGACGAGCTGATGGAGCGGCTGACCGAGGTCAGCGAGCGCGCCCGCGACGTCGCGCGGCGGACCGAGCGTGAACTTCGCGCGATGGACCGTCACGTCGCCGCGCGCGTGCTGGAGATGCACTTCCGCGACTTCCGCCGGCAATGGCCGCAGGCCGAGGTCTCCGACTACCTGGCCGGCGTGCGTCGCCACGTCGAACGCGATCTCGAACGGTGGGTCGCGCTCGACGAGGGCCCCGACGCCGCGCCGGCGCCGCCGCCGCAAGGACAGGGTCAGGGCCCGGGTCTTGACACGGCCGATCCCGGGAGCGCCCGCCCGACGCGCCTGCTCGACACGAAGTTTCGCGAGCTCGCCGTCCACGTCGTTCGTGCGCACGACAGCGAGGACTGCCCGGTCGTCGTCGAGACGAACCCGACCTACGCGAACCTGTTCGGCACCGTCGAGGCACCGGAGAACGGCGAGCACGCCGGCCTCGCCGCGCTGACACCCGGCGCGTTGGTCCAGGCCGACGGCGGTTACCTGATCCTTCGCCTGGCCGACGTGCTGACCGAGCCCGGCGTCTGGTCGCTGCTGAAGCGCGCATTGAAGAGCGGCAAGCTCGAGATCCGCCACTACGACGCCAGCAGCGGCACGACCGGCGGCGCGTTGCAGCCCGAGGCGATCCCGCTCGACGTCAAGGTGCTGCTGATCGGCGAACCCGGCCACTACGAGGCGATGACGGCCGAGGACCCGCAGTTCTCGCAGACGTTCAAGGTCCACGCCGAGTTCGACACGACGATCCCGGTCGGGCCGGCGAACCTGCGCCGCTACGCCGATTTCCTGCACTGGATGGCCGAACGCGAGGGCTGGGTGCCGCTGTCGAACGACGCGAACGCGGCCGTCGCCGAGTACGGCGCGCGGCGTTCCGGGCGGCGCGATCGGCTGACGACCTGCTTCGGCGACCTCGCCGACGTCGGCCGCGAGGCGTCGTTCCTCGCGAAGCGCGACGGCGCACCGGCGACCGAACGGCTGCACGTCGCTGCGGCGCTGCGCGAGCGCGAGTCGCGGCACGACCTGCCGCGCGAACAGGTCGAACGCGAGTTCCGCGACGGGTACCTGTTGCTGCGGACGGCCGGGCGCGACGTCGGCCAGGTCAATGCATTGACCGTGCTGGAGACCGGCACGTTGGCGTTCGGCAAGCCGTGCCGGATCACGGCCGCGGCGGCGCCGGGCACGCGCGGCAGCAACGGCGTCCTGAACATCGAGCGCGAGATCGCGCTGTCGGGGCCGCTGCACGACAAGGGCGTGATGATCCTGCACGGATTCCTGCTGGAGCAGTTCGGCAGCGCGGGCCCGATCTGCGTGCAGGCGACGCTGTGCTTCGAGCAGACCTATGGCGGCGTCGAGGGCGACTCGGCGTCGAGCGCGGAGCTGTACGCGCTGCTGTCGGCGCTGGCGCGCGTGCCGCTCGAACAGGGGCTCGCGATCACCGGCTCGGTCAACCAGAAGGGCGAGATCCAGTCGGTCGGCTCGGTCAACGAGAAGATCGAAGGGTTCTTCCGGCTGTGCCGGATGCGCAAGCTGACCGGGCGCCAGGGCGTGCTCGTCCCGCGCGCGAACGTCGCCGACCTGATGCTCGACCCGGAAGTCGTCGCGGCGGTCGCCGAGGGGCGGTTTCACGTCTACGGCGTCGAGCACGTTCGCGAAGGGCTCGAATTGCTGACGGGTCTGCCCGCCGCCGACGTCTTCGACCGCGTCGCCAAGACTCTCGAACGATTCCGCCGGCAAGCGCTGTGAGCGCGCGTCGGAGAGGAGACCACGCCGCATGAATGCACTCGCACGTCTGTTCGTCCCGTTCCTGCTGCTCGTCGTTCCGCTCGCTGCGCAGCGGGGCGGGTTCAATGCGTCGGGTGGAGTCCTGCGACCGACGCAGGCTGCCTACGACGTCACGCACTACCGGTTGCAGCTGACCGTCGACGACGCCGAGCGGACGATCGACGGCACGCTGACGATGACGGCGAAGGTGCTCGCCGCGATCGAGGCCGTCGACCTCGACCTGGATGCGGCGCTGACCGTGCACGGCGCGACGGTCGGCGGAGTCGAGGCGAAGGTCGTGCGCGACGGCGGGCGGTTCGACGTGCAGTTGCCGGAGCCGGCGAAGGTCGGCGCGGAGGTCGTCGTCGCCGTTCGCTATGGCGGCAAGCCGCGCGTCGCGCCGATGCCACCGTGGCGCGGTGGGTTCACATGGTCGAAGACGAAGAGCGGCGCGCCATGGATTGCGACGTCGTGCCAAGGCGAGGGCGCGGATCTGTGGTGGCCGTGCAAGGACCATCCGTCGGACGAATGCGACTCGATGGATCTCGTGATCACCGTGCGCGAGGACCTGTTCTGCGCGACGAACGGCAAGCTCGTGAAGATCGACGCCGGCGAGAAGACGCGGACGTTCCATTGGCACGTGTCGACGCCGATCAACAACTACGGCGTCGCGCTGAACATCGCGCCATACGTGCAGTTGGAGCACGACTACGAGAGTGTCGACGGCACGAAGATGAAGGTGCTGTTCTGGGTGCTGCCCGAGAGCGAGGCGAAGGGGAAGGCGGCATTGCCGCATTTCGTCGCGCACCTGAACTGGTTCGAGCGGACGTATGGGCCGTATCCGTTCCGCGGCGACAAGTACGGCATCGTCGAGACGCCGCACCTCGGCATGGAGCACCAGACGATCATTGCGTATGGCAACCGGTTCCAACTCGACGCCGACGGCTATGACTGGCTGCATCACCACGAACTGGCGCACGAGTGGTGGGCCAATCTCGTCACGTGCCGCGACTGGAAGGACATGTGGATCCACGAGGGAATCGGGACCTACACGCAGGCGCTGTATCTGGAGGAGTTGCGCGGGAAGGACGCGTATCACGCGCAGATCGCCGAGTGGCGGCGTTCGTTGAGCAATCGGCGCGCAATCGCACCGCGTGAGTCGCAGAACTCGCAGCAGATCTACTTCGGCGGCGGCGGCGGGAACGATCTCTACAACAAGGGCGCCGTCGTCATGCACACGCTTCGCTGGGTGCTCGGCGACGAGAAGTTCACGCTGGCGATGCGGCGAATGGCGTATCCGGATCCGGCACTGGAGAAGACGACCGACGGCAGCGCGTGTCGTTCGACCGATTCGGACGAGTTCCGCGCGATCGTCGAGAAGCATGGCGGGATGCCGTTGCAGTGGTTCTGCGACGTGTATCTGCACGAGGGCCCGCTGCCGCGGCTGCATGCCGAGGAGAAGGACGGCGCGCTGCATTTGCGTTGGGAGGCGCCGAAGGGGCTGCCGTTCCCGATGCCGGTGCCGGTCGAGATCGGCGGCGAGACGAAGCGGATCGAGATGCCCGACGGGACGGCGGTCGTGCCGCTCGACGGCAAGACGTTCCGCGTCGATCCGCAGCAATGGGTGCTGCGCCGCACGCGCTGACGACGCATCCGCGACGCGGCGATTGCAGTCGCGGGGCGTCGAGTGCCGATCGAGCGCGGGTGACAGCACGAGGAACCCTGGAGGCCGTCGCGTGTCCGTCCTGCGGACGACGCAATGACGCGGCGGATCTGGTCTGCGGGATGTGTGGGGACGTGCTGCGGCGCGTGACCGGCGATGCGGTGGCGGGGGGAGCGCCCGGAGCGCCGGTGTCGTCCATGGCTTCGGTGTCGCCGGTGTCGCCTTTGTCGCCAACGACGCCGGGTCCTGTCGTCCCCGACGCCGGGTTCACGATCGAGGCCGACGAACCCGCCGAGCCACCGATCCTGGGTGTCCCCGCCGCATGGTTCTTCCTCGTGCTCGGCGCGTTGCTGGCACCGGTGCTGACGTTCACACCCATGCTGCGCTACATGGGCTGGTTCGTCGCGTCGCTGACGCACGAGATGGGGCACTGCATCGTCGGCTTCGCGATGGCGACGCCGATGTTCCCGGCGATCCGGATCGACGGTCACGCCGCCGCGGTCACGACGAGTGGGTACGTGCCGTGGCTCGCGTATGCGACTTGGGGCGCGCTCGGGTTGTTGGCGTGGACCCAGCGCGAGCACAAGCTGCGGCTTGGTCTCTGTGTCGCCGGGGCAATCGCGTATCCGATCTGCGCATTCACCGGCATCAGCGAGCTGCTGATCCTGCTCGGCGGCGGCCTCGGCGAGTTGGCGTTCGCGACGATCTGTTTCCAGCGCGTGCGCAGTGGTGGGTTCACGCACGGGCCGGTCGAGCGTGCGTTGTATGGGATGCTCGGCTGGTTCCTCGTCGGCCGGAACGTGTCGCTGTGCTTCGGTCTCGCGACGAGTCCGCTGCACCGGCAGGCCTACGAGGAGTCGGGCTCGTTCGGGCTTCGCAACGACTACCTGCGCGTCGCCGAGGACGTGCTCGGCGTGCCGCTGCCTGCGGTCGCTTTCGGGATGCTGCTGGTCGCGTTCGTGCCGCCGGTGCTCGGGTGGTGGGTGTCGCGGCGGTTGGATCCGTGAGCGGCCTGCGGATGCGCGATCACTGAGTGACGGTGAACACGACGGCTCGACCGGCGTCCGCCGCGGCGGCGAAGAAGTCGCGAAGGTCCGTCAGGTGCGCGAGCGTGTAGCCGAAGTCGTCGTCGTCGAGCGGGCCTTCGTAGTCGCTCGAAGCGAGGGCTGCGAAACGCGGACGCAGCCATCTTTCGTCGACGTCGCCGAGCGCGCGCGCGACGTCCTTCACCTCGTGCGCCGTCAGGTAGCGGACGAGGAACTCGTCGCCGTCGTGCAGTGACCGTCCGCCGAGGATGCACTTGCCCAGCACCGAGCCGTCCGGAACCAGCGTTCCGTTCGTCAGGCAGCGGTGGATCGCATCGAAGGCCTTGTCAGTGGCGCACAGCCACTCCTCGTCCCAGCGCTCCTCGATCTCTTCCTTGACGATCTCCTGGACGGCGTCGTCACCGCGAGCCGCGAGCAGTCGGCGTTCCTCGTCCGGCGTCAGTGCGAAGTGAACTCCGAGGCTGGCCATGCTGAACTCCAGTGCAGTGCGTTACTCGGCGCGGCTTCGTTCCGACGCCGCGTCGACGTGCAGCGGGGTCTGCGTCGGTGGTTCCTCCGTCGGAGGTTGGTGAACGAGCAAATGCCTGATTCCGGCGACGATCAGCAGGACACCGATCAGGCTCCCGCCAACCCAGCCCGTCGGGCGTCCGTCGCCCAATCCCAGACCCGTCAGCGAACGAATCAAGTGAGCGACGATCATGATTCCCCAGACCAGCTCGACGAATCCGGTGCTCCGAGGTCCCGGTCGGACGATGTATGAGACGCCGGCGGCCGCGAGGGCCGCACCCCCGAGCACGAACAGCCACGCGCCGTCCATTGCAGATCGGTACGCGGCGTAGACGCCGAAGAGGACGCAGGCGAGGCCGACGAGTGCGTTTCTCATGTGGAACGGGGATGTGTCGTCCATGTTCGTCCGCCGCGCGCGCCGTTGTGACGCTCCGCGCGATGGTCGGGTTTGCCGGTCATCGTCGTCAGTCCGCGGTCGGGTGCCAACTCGCTCCGCACGTCACGCACTGCCGGGCCATGCTCGTCGCGAGCGGCGCTCCGCACGACGGGCAAGGCGGCCCCGGCACGATCGGCAATGGACGACCGCGATGTTCGACCCAGATCCGCGCAAGCTGTGGATCGCAGCCGACGAAGTGACGCAGCTCGCTCGCCGCCTGGAGTGGCTTCCCTTCTCGAATGAGCTGACGCACTCGTGCCTCGTCGGGGGGCGTCAACGACTCGAACTGCGGGATTCGTTCCCCGCAGTGGTCGCAACGGGGCCATGTCTCTTGCGTGCTCATGGACAATGAATCGACCGAGGTGGGGACACAGTGATCAACGCGCCGCATCGAGCGGCATTTGCGTAGAGCAGCAGTGTGCGTGGCGCATTCGTTGCATTCTCCGTTGTCGAAGGTGTCGCGAGAGGAACGGAAGGCCCCAGCAAGCACTGTCCCATCGCGGGCCGCGATAGGAGGATGCGCTCTATCCGTGCACCCATTGCGATCCAAGCAGGGTCGCATGAACTCGGATCGATTCGCACTCCACGCCTGTGCGAAACAGCTCGGCGCACTGCCATACCGGAAGCGAGCGGCCGGAGGTGTCGGCGAGCGACAAGTATTCGCCCATGACCATTCCCTTGAGCACGCTCATTGGGTCAGTTCGGCCCAACTGCCGGATCAGATCGCAGACCCAAGGCAGCGGCCGGCCATCGGGCTGAGTCTCGGTCTGCTCGATGACCTCGTGCTCGACGATCAAACGTGTCTCCAATGTCTGGCGCGGTCAGCCGCGGCCCGACGCGCCGTCGGCTCCTGCGCCGAGTCGGGCGGCCTCTCGTGGCTCGCGTCCAGGGCCGCCTGCACTCTCGCGATCAACGCGTGCCAGTGCTTCTGATGCTGACGCATGGTGCTGCTGGACAACCGTGACTCGCAGTAGGCAAGCGCCCAACGCAGATCGGGCACGTGCTCGTTCGCGATGGCGCTCTCGATTCGACGCAACTCAGGAAACCGAGACACGACCCGTCCCACTCCGCCGTTGGGCCTCGAGCAACGGCATTTCGCCGGTGCAAACGCGAATCCGCGGAATGTCAGGACGTTCGCGTTCGAGACAGATATCGCTCCGGAATCCACTGAATGTCTGTGCGTTCATCGGAGTAGCGAGCATAGCAGCCCACCTCATACAGAAACGTTGCAGGATCGTCGACGATGCGATCCAGGAAACCATTGAACGACCACGCCAATGGGGTGTCGTCGCCTCCATCGTGATTCGAGTAGTAGACAGCGCCGCCGAACAGGAAGAAGAGATTGCCCGAGAACGGAGGCTCCCCAAATGCGAGCCCGTTCTGCTCGAATGCGAATGCCTCGTCGTGGCAGCGACCGCATTCGCTAAGGTCCGTCTTGAACTGCCGAGTTGCCGACTCCCATTCTTGAATTGGGAATAGAACCAAGCCCACGTGAGCTGGCGGCTGAACATAGAGCTGAACGCCATTGTGCTTCGAGTACAGCTCCTCGACCTGCGCAGCATGCGCACCCAAGTGTCGGCGCAGCGTGGCCAAGTCCACAGGCGCTGCGGGACCTCCCGCGATGTGTTCGATGGGCACTTCGATTCGGCTCGCGCGGTCCGGACCAGCGGGGTAGCACAGGAACCGACAATCCTGTTCGTTCAGATGAGCAATGAATCGCGATGCGGACACTCCGACCTCCTGCAGCAACGTCTTTGCCAGCCCATCGCGATTGCCGCTACGGCATGGAAGTCCTGCGATCTGCGTTTTCGTCGCCGCCTCGACGTTGCTTCCATCGTGCTATCCGTCGCCAACGCGCTGCGGTGGACCCAGCCGCGTCCCCGTCGACCCTTCGAGGAGCGGAAGGGCGAAGCGCAACGGGTCGTCATTGCACCAGTACTCGTCGTCCGGAATGCGGCCGTGCTCCGTGAAAGACGAGACGTTGAAGCCGTCCTCGATGTCGTTGAACCACAGCACGCGAGACTCGTGCACGGCCACAGCCCAGAAACCGCCGCCGAGATCGCCCCAGGGAGACTGCGCCCACTTCGCCGGGTCGATCCGAACGCGAGCGAAGAACTCGCGCTGCGCGTCGGCGCACTCGGCCAGCTCGCGCACGAGAAGGTCCCGCAACTCGGCTTCCGCGATCGGGCGCCAGCTCATGGGCGGCAGCCCCCCGACGCTCCGTCCTCGCGTCGATCGCGGCCGTCGGCGCGCGGTCGAAGGGCGGTGCGAGCCCCGCACGCCATCGCTCGGCCGTGGGGCCGTTCCCGATCCTGTCGGCTGCCGCTCATGCGGTGCGGAAGGTGACGATCCACGCGCGGACCGTCAACCCGCCGCAGACGCCGACCCCCCGCGTCGCCGAGTCGCGTCGCCGTCGTCAGCGCGGATTCGGGACGCGTTCGCCGTCGGCCGCACGCGTCTCCGCGCGCTCGAGCTCACGCCGACCGGCCGCAGTCCCGACCAGCGGCGGGCGCATGGCGAACGGGGCGATCCAGTGCAGCTTGCGGTCGCGCTTCGCGACGACACAGACCACGGCTTCCAACTCGCCGGCGTCATTGCGCGTTCGCAAGCGATCGGTCGCGCGCACGGCGGCTTCGGCCTGCAAC
>JAEYTU010000365.1 GCA_023433825.1 Planctomycetota bacterium | reverse complement strand
GTGCTGACTGGCCCGGCGCAGCAGCGCCTCGAGGTCTGGACTCATGCGCGGCGACGATACCATCCCGCGCCGACGCATGACCGACGCGCAGCGCCCCGCCGATTCCGACGTTCGTAGCGCCGACGGCGGCGCGCGCGACCTCGATCCCGTTCACGAACTCGTCGCCGCGTGCATCGAGGCACTGCAGACCGACGGACAGGCTGCCGTCGACGCGTTGCTCGCGCGGAACGCGGCGTTCGCGAAGCAGGCATCCGAGCGTCTCGACCGGCTCGCGCGCGCCGGACTGCTGCCGGTGCCGGCCGGCGACATGACGCAGATCCCGGAGCGGATCGGCGACTTTCGTCTGCTGCGGCGGCTCGGCAGCGGCGGGATGGGGATCGTCTACCTCGCCGAGCAGATGTCGCTCGGCCGCACGGTCGCGCTGAAGCTGCTGCGTCCCGAGCAGCGGTACTTCCCCGGCGCGCAGGCGCGCTTCCGACGCGAGGTCGAGACGATCGCGCGGCTCGGCGACCCGGGCATCGTCCCGATCCACACGGTCGGCGAGGAACGCGGCATCGAGTGGTTCGCGATGGAGTACGTGCGCGGGGCGTCGCTCGCCGACGTCGTGACGGCGCTGCACGGCGTGCCGGCGGCGCGGCGGAGCGGGCGCGACTTCGCCGTCGCCGCGGCGGCGCGCGCCGAAGTCGACGTTCCGTCGCCGCTGCCGGAGCTGTTCGCCGGAACGTGGGTCGACACGTGCTGCCGGATCGTTGCGCGGATGGCGCGCGCCGTGCATCACGCCCACGAACGCGGCGTCGTGCATCGCGACATCAAGCCGAGCAACGCGATGATCACGCCGACCGGGCGCGTCCTGCTGCTCGACTTCGGGCTCGCCGCGTCGGTCGGGTCGTCGCGCATCACGCGCACCGGCGCGTTCGTCGGGACGCTTCACTACATGGCGCCGGAACAGGTTCGCGACGGCGAGGCCGACGAACGTTCCGACGTCTACGCACTCGGGGTGACGCTGCACGAGTTGCTCGTCCTGTCGCCACCGTTCGACGCCGACGACACCGAACAGCTGCGCCGCCGGATCGAACTCGGCGAGTCGCGGCCATTGCGGAAGGGCAACCGCGAGATCCCGCGCGACGTCGCGACGATCGTCGCCGTCGCGATGGACTGCGACCGGGGGCGGCGATTCGTCAGTGCGGCGGCGCTCGCCGACGATCTCGAACGGTTCCTCGCGCGCCGGCCGATCGCCGCGCGGCCAGCCGGCATCGGGCTGCGGCTGCGGCGGTTCGCGCAGCGGCATCCGGCGGCGGCGGTGGCCGCGGTGTGCGTGCTGGTCGCGGCCGCGGTCGTGCCGTTCGTCGTCGCGGCGTCGCGGCGCGACGCCGACACGGCACGCATTCATGCGCGCGCGAATCTGCAGAGTGCCCTCGACGCCGTGCGGGGGATGGTCCAGTCGGCGCGCAGCGGCGCGATGAGTCGCGCGCCGGGGCTCGACGACGTTCGGTTGCAGCAGTTGGCGGCTGCGGCGGAGGTCATGGAGCGGTTGCGACGCGAGAACGGTGACGATCCGGAGGTCGCGCTGCACTACGTCCGCGGGATGCTGCAGGTCGCCGAGGTGCGCAATCTGGTCGGTCAGTTCGATCGCGCGTTGGCGGCGCTCGACGCCGTCGCGCCGGTGCTCGATGCGGCTGCGTCGACGGTTCGCGGCGAGGCGATCGCACACGAACGCCGCGCGGCCGCGCTCGTGCGCGCGTCGGCGTTGGTCGGTTTGGGGCGGTTCGACGACGCCGCCGCGCTGTGGCAGGGGGTCGTCGACGAGATGGCTTCGGTGGATCTCGATCGCGTTCCCGACGGCGTGCTGCTGACGCTCAGCAGTTGCCACAACAATCTCGGCCGGCTGCACCACGCGAACGGCGATGCGACGGCGGCGATCGAACACCTGAAGGCGTCACTGGCGATCGACGCGAGGCTGCCGGTGGCCGGGCGTTCGCTCGATCGGACGCTCGACGTCGCGCGTTCGCGAATGAATCTCGGCACGGTGCACCGATCGCGCGGCGAGACCGATGCGGCACACGCGTGCTACGCGGCGGTCGCCGACGAGCTGCGTGCGCTCGCGCGGGTTCACGCCGACGAGCCGGAGTTGCGCCGCGAGTTGGCGCGGAGCGAGTTCGCGCTGGCGGAGGTCGCGCACGATCGGCACGCATTCGACGTCGCGGCGCCGCTGCGCGACGGCGCGCTGCGGGCGATGACGGCGCTCGTCGCGGCGTATCCGGCGCGCGTCGCGTACCGGAGTGAGCTCGGTCGGATGGCGTTCACGGTGTCGAACGCGGCGTTGATCGAGGGGGACGTGGCGGCGGCGGAGTCGGCGATCGACCTCGCGATCCGCGAGCACGAGGTGTTGCTCGAAGGTCACGCGGGGCATCCGGAGTACGGGTCCGAGTTGGCGACGTTCCTGCAGCAGCGGGCGGCGCTGCTTGCGCGGGCGAGCCGGGTCGACGAAGCGCTGGCGCTGCTCGATCGCGCCGTCTCGATCCAGAGGGCGATCGCGGATGCGCACGACGATCCGCACTACCGCGTTCAACTTGCGAGTCTGCTGCAGGAGATCGGGACGATCCGGGTGCGGCGCGAGGAGTGGAGTGCGGCGCGCACGGCGTTCGCTTCGGCGCGCGATGCCTACGAGGTCGCGGTCGCCCGCGATCACGCGCCCGCGCGCGAGCCGCGGCGCCTGCCGCAGTTGCTGATGGTGCTCGCCCAGGTCGAGCTGATGTGCGACGACTTCGACGGCGTCGTGCGCGCGCTGACCCGTCTGCAGCAGGTCCGCCCGCTGAATGCCGCAATGCTGCGCGAGGTCGGCACCGCGCTCCACGTCGCCGACCGCGCCGACTTCCGCGCCTTGCTCGCTGCCGCAAAGTGAAACGAAGGTGCCTGGCACCTTCGTTTCACTTCCCCCGACAAAGTTGGCGACGACGTCACCGCAGATCGCGCAACAGCACCTCGACCAGGTCGCAGGCCCGGCCGAACGTCGCCGGTGACGACGTCGCGCGCGCCTGCAGCACGAGGTCGTCGCCGGCGTCGCGCAGGAAGTAGGCCTGCTCGATCGGGTCGCCGTCGACGACGGCGTTGCGGATCAACAGGCACTCCATGCCGAGCGCCGACACGCGCAGGTGCTCCATCGTCGGCCACTCGCGCTGCAGCTCGGGGATCTTCTCGGCGAGGATCGCGTCGTCGGTGCGCCGCTCGCGCCGCAGCAACTGCAGACTGACCTGCGTGTCCCCGCCCGCGTCGAACACCAGCGTCCGGCGGCCGTCGTCGATCACGTGCCAGCCGAACGGGACCCGCATCGTCGCGCGGATCGCGCCGGCGCCGAGCGTCGCCCACTGCTCCTGCTCGTGATAGTCGAGCACGTTCGGCGTCAGCCCGGCCCCGTTGTTCCGCAGCCGCGCGTTCAGCTCGTGCTCCGGATCGAACGAACGCATGTCCGTCGCGAGCGCGACCGCCGCGGCCTGCGCCGGCTGCGCGGGCTCCTCGGCCTCGTCGGCCGGCTCCGCCGCCCCCACCGCACGCCCCCCCGGCATCGTGCACTCCGCCAACGCCTGCCCCTCCGCGACCAACGCGACCTTCGAGCCGCGCCGATGCACCAACTCGAACGTCGCCAGCATCTGCGCGAACGTCCCGGCGCTCGCATTCCACAGATCCTGTGGCGCCATGCAGGTCACGTTGACGAAGCGGCCCCCGTCCTCGAAGAACGCGATCCGCGCCCGCACGACGGTCCCGCTCTCGACCTGCATCCCCCAGCACGCGACACCGGCGATCGCACCGATCGACTGATGCTCGAACGTCCCTGGATCGAGCCCGCGCGTCCGCGTGACGTGCTCGGCCCACTGCAGCAGCGTCCCGTCGTCGTAGGCCGGCCGCGCCGCGACCGAGAACACGAGCAACGCATACGGCGCCATCACGACGCCGATCGGCGCGAACGCCGTCGGATCGGAGAAGTCGGTCGGCTCGTCCGGAATCGTCACCGGCACCCAATCGGCCGGACCCTCGACACTGAAGTCGAGTTCGGCGGGCGCATGGTTGCGACGGAAGGTCTTGCACTCGGTCATGGTTGTCGGCTCGGGCTCTTGGTCATTCTTCGTCGAGGCGGAACGGCAGGTCGTAGTGCTTGACGACCGGCTTCTGCTTCGACCGCGTCTTGACCTCGACACGCACACGCGGCGTCGCGGCCAGCTCCAGATGGAGCTTGACGAACTGGTCGGCGTGCACGGCCCACGAACGGTCCTCCAGGTACAGCTCGGTCTGCCCGGCCTTGCGGGCGCGATACGCGAGCTGCTCGGCCATCCGCGGCTCGAAGCAGTGGATGTTGCCGAGGTAGTGGATCTGGATGCCGGGCTTGCCGTCGTTGCCGACCTCGGTGCACGCCTCGACGTGCACCCGCAGCGTGGAATTGTCCTCGAGGTCGCGGACCTCGAACGTCTCGATCGGCGTCTTCGTGTTGGTCATGCACGGGTCATCCGGCTGCGCAGACGAACGTGGCAGGAATCGCGCAAACGCTTCCCCACCGCCCACGACGACGCCACCATCCGCGCATGCCGCGTCCCCGCCCTCGCACTCGCACCCACCTCCGCCTCGCGTTGCTGCTCGCCGTCGTCGGTCCGCTTCTGCTCGGTGCGGCCGCGTGCGGCGAACGCAGCACGGCGCGCCGGCTCGCGTTCGTGACCAACAATCCCTCCGACTTCTGGACGCTGGTCCGTCGCGGCGTCGAGCAGGCCGACGCCGAGCTGCCGGGCTTCGAGGTCGACTTCCGGATCCCGCCGAACGGCACGCCGGCCGAGCAGCAGGAGATCCTCGATGCGCTTCTGGCCCGCGGGACGCTCGGCATCGCGATCAGTCCGGTCGACCCGGCCAACCAAGCGCCGAGTCTCGACGTCGTCGCGTCGCGCGCGCTCGTCGTCACGGCCGACAGCGACGCACCGCAG
>JAEYTU010000301.1 GCA_023433825.1 Planctomycetota bacterium | reverse complement strand
CGCGCCACGCGCCGACGGCGCGCACCGATGGGCCCGGTTCGGTTCGATCCGTGTCGCCGACGATGCTCGGCGTCGCGCGCATTCTCCCGGGGGTAGTTCACAGCTGCGGCGCGAGCCGCCGCGCCGGGCAACGGCGGCGGAGTCGTGGAGTGCGTGGATCTCGCGGGCGCGCGCCGCGCTGCGACCGGCTCGGGCTTCGGGCGCGCGTTCGCGGGCGGCGGTGCGGTCCCCATCGAAACGTCGATGCGCGCGAGATCTGCCAGCAGCGCCGCAACCGTCGGATACCGATCGGCGGGTTGTTTCTGCAGGCAGCGCTCGAGGACCCGACGATCGTCCGCCGGAAGGTCCGATTGCCACGCCGGCGTCGCGTTCTGGTGGCGGTCGAGCACCTCCCACTCGGTTGCGCCGGTGAACGGGACCGCGCCGGTGCGCATCTCGTACAGCATGACCCCGAGCGAGTAGACGTCGCTGCGCGCGTCACCGATGCCGCGCGCGACCTCCGGCGCCATGAAGTACGGCGTCCCGCGTCCCATCGACAGTGACCGGCGTGATGCACTGACGATCCGCGCCAGACCGAAGTCACCGACGCGAGCGACGTCGTCCTTCAGGAAGACGTTCTCCGGCTTCAGGTCGAAGTGGACGAGGCCGTATTCGTGCAGCGCGGCGACGCCGCGCGCGATCTGCGCGAAGCACCGAAACGCCTCGTCGCGCGGCATTCGCCCCTCGCCGAGACGATGCCGCAGCGTCCGATCCCCGGCGTAGGCCATGACCAGGAACGGGATGCCGTCGACCTCCCCCCGATCCTCGAACGCGACCAAGTTGGGATGGTCGACCTGCGCGAGGTGCTGCACGAGCGCCAGTTCCCGCTGCAGCAGGTCGCGACCGTTGTCGTCGTCGACCTTCAGGAACTTGATCGCATAGTCCTTCCCGATCGACTGCTTGCGCGCGCGGAACACGATCCCGAACGAACCGCTGCCGAGGCGCTGGAGGATCTCGTAGCCAGGGACGTAGCCGGGCTTGCGATAGCTGGCGTAGAAGCTCTCCCAGTCGACGGGGCGTTCGGTCATTCGGGCTCCATGGTCCTCGGGAGGAGGCGCGCGCTACGGTCGCGCGAGACAAGATTCGGACGAAGTTCGAACGACCGATGCTCGCGTGAGTCGGCGTCTGCGGTCAACGGGCGGCGGCCGCTCCACCGGAGCGTGGATCGGCGACGGCGGTCAGGCTGCCATCGGCCGCGATCTGGATCGCTTGGCAGAACCCGATCGAGATCGGTCGCGGCGCGAATCGGTGACCCCGCGCTGCCAGTGCCTCACGAACGTCTGCCGGCAATGCGAGGCGCTCGTGGTCGAGGCGGTCGGGCAACCACTGGTGGTGGATCCGCGGCGCCGCGACGGCGACCTCGATCGGGTGCCCGTGGTCGACGACGTTCGAGATGACCTGCAGGACCGTGTTGATGATCCGGCCGCCACCCGGACTGCCGAGAACGATCGCCGGCTTGCCGTCACGCAGCACGATCGTCGGGGTCATCGACGAGAGCATTCGCTTGCCCGGCGCGATCGCGTTCGCAGTGCCGCCGACGAGTCCGAACTGATTCGGAACGCCCGGCTTCGCGCTGAAGTCGTCCATCTCGTTGTTCAGCAGGAAGCCCGCGCCGTCGACGACGCACATGCTGCCGAACGTCGAGTTGATCGTCGTCGTGCACGAGACGACGTTCCCGGCCGCGTCGACGACCGAGAAGTGCGTCGTGTCGTCGCTCTCCTTCGCGCCGGGAGGGACGCCGGGCGCGACCTCGCTGACGCGGTCGGTCCGCATCGTCGCTCGCAGCCGGTTCGCGTAGTCCTTCGAGACGAGGCCGTCGACGGGGACCGTCCCATGGTCCGGATCGCCGAGCCATCGCGATCGATCGGCATACGCGCGACGCATGGCTTCGGTGAGCAGGTGCAGCGTCGTCGACGAGCCATGCCCACTCGCGGCGATGTCGTACGGCTCGAGCAGATTCAGCATCTGCAACAGCGCGACGCCACCCGATGACGGCGGCGGCATCGTCAAGATCTCGTGGCCACGGTACGTGCCGCGGAGGACGTCACGCCGAACCGGCCGATACGACGCCAGGTCCTCGACCGTCACGTGACCGCCGCCTTCGCGCATCGCGGCGATCAGCAGTTCGGCCGTCCGACCCGCGTAGAAGCCGTCGCGCCCACCCCGAGCGAACCGTTCCAACGTCGACGCGAGGTCGGGTTGGACGAGGCGCTCGCCCTGCCGCAGAGGTCGGTCGCCGACGAAGAAGACACGGCGTGTCGAAGCGAACCGCCGAAGCGACGTCGCGTCGGATTGCAGAGCTCCGGCGAGGAAGTGCGACACCTCGATCCCGTCGCGCGCCAGCCGGATCGCCGGTGCCGCGAGGTCGGCCAACAACTTCGTGCCGAACAGTTCGAGTGCGTCGACGATGCCCGCGGGGCTTCCCGGCACCCCGGCTGCGGACGCGCCGAAACGAATCCGGTCGACGTCAACGCTCCCGTCCTCGCGCAGGTAGAGCGCGGCGTGCGCGGCCGCGCCGGCGCGTTCGCGGAAGTCGAGGGCGCAGGTTCGCCCATCCGCCATCCGCACGACCATGAAACCGCCGCCGCCGAGGTTGCCGGCCTGCGGATACGTGACCGCGAGGGCGAGGAACGTCGCGACAGCGGCGTCGACCGCGTTCCCACCGGCCTTCAGGACGTCCAGTCCGACGTTCGCCGCGTGAGGTTCGGCGGCGACCACGGCCGCACGTCCGCGCGCGACCATGTCGTTCGCTCGGACGACGCTCGGAGCGG
>JAEYTU010000058.1 GCA_023433825.1 Planctomycetota bacterium | reverse complement strand
GCGCTGCACCTCGAGATGGCGGGCTACCTGCTCGTCGAGCCGAAGTGATCGACGTGATCCTCCCGATGCGATGCCGCCGCGGGAGGATCCTGTCGCGCACGCCGGTTCGATTGTCGTCGATCGCCGTGCTCACGGTCGTCGCGACGCTCGTCGCGTGCGCCGCGGAGCAGCGTCCGCAGGACGACGCGCCGGAACGGCCTGCGCTGACGCGACCGACGAACGGCACCGTCGTCCCGCCGGGCGACGGTCTGCAGCGCGCGGTCGACGCCGCTGAGGCCGGCGCGACGCTGATCCTCGAGCCCGGTGACTACCGCGGCGTGGTCCGGATCGAGAAGCCGATCCACCTGTTCGGCCCGCCGACCGCATTGCTCGGCGGCGCGGACGGCTCGACCGTGCGCGTTCGCGCCAACGGCGTGTCGTTGCGTGGATTCACCGTTGTCGGGAGCGGTCAGCGCTTCGACCTGATGGACGGCGGTCTCTCGCTGCAAGGCGACGACATCGTCGTCGAGGGTGTGACCGTGCGCGACGCGTTGTTCGGGATCCTCGTCGAGAAGTGCCGCCGCGCGGTCATTCGCGGGAACACCGTGGTCGGAACCGGACTGCCGGCGCTCGGACTGCGCGGCGACGGCATCCGCCTGTGGGAGACGACCGATTCGGAGGTCGTCGACAACGTCGTCAGCGACTCGCGCGACGTCGTCGTCTGGTACTCGTCACGCAATCGACTCGCGCGCAACACGGTCGTTCGGTCGCGCTACGGGACGCACTTCATGTACAGCCACGAGAACGTCGTCGAGGACAGCCGTTACGTCGACGACGAGGTCGGCGTGTTCGTCATGTATTCCCGCGACATCGTGCTGCGCCGCAATCTGATCGCAGAAGCCGGCGGCGCCGCCGGCATCGGGATCGGGCTCAAGGAAGCCGGCAATCTTCGAATCGAGGACAACTGGCTGCTCGCGAACACGATCGGCATCTATGTCGACGCGTCGCCGCTCGACCTGACACACCACAATCACTACTCACGCAACGTGATCCGCTTCTCCGAGGCAGCCGTGTCGCTGCACTCGGCCGCGCACCGCAGCGAATTCGTCGACAACGAGTTTCGCGACAACGGGGCCGTGCTGAAGGTCGGCGCGCGCGGGAACGCGATGAGCTGCACGTTCGCTCGCAATCATTACGACACGTATCGCGGTTACGACCTCGACGGTGACGGTCTCGGCGACGTGCCGTTCGAGTTCCGACGGCTGTCGACGCAGCTCGAAGCGCGCTATCCCGAGCTCGCGCTGCTGCACGGCGCACCGGCGATGGCGATGGTCGACCTCGTCGGCGAGGTCATGCCGCTGTTCACACCGACTCAGCTGATGCAGGACCCGACGCCGCGCATGCGTCCCCTGCCGATGGCGTGGACGCCGGAGGTGCGACGTGCGCGTTGACATCCAATCCCTGAGCAAGCGATTCGGGCGCGTCCGCGCGCTCGAGAACGTCTCGCTCGAACTGCCGCCCGGGAGTCGCACGGCATTGATCGGCCCGAACGGCTCGGGCAAGTCGACGCTCGTTCGCGTGCTGATGGGAATGCTGACCTCGGAGGGCACGGTGACCTTCGACGGTGCGCCGCCGACCGAGGATCGCCGCGCCTTGGCGTCGCGCATCGCATACGTGCCACAGATCGCGCCGCGTCTCGCTGCGCCGGTCGGTGACGTCGTCCGCGCCGTCGGCGGGCTGCGCGGCGTCGCGACCGAAACCGTCGCTGCGGTCGCGAAGGCGTTGTCGCTCGATCTCCCTGCATTGGCGCGACGCCCGTTCCGCGCGCTGTCCGGCGGTCAACGCCAGAAGGTCCTCGCCGCCCTCGCGCTGACGTCGCGCGCCGAGCTGCTGCTGCTCGACGAGCCGACGGCGAGCATGGATCCACGTAGTCGCGGCGAGTTCTTCCGACTCGTGGACGGGCTCGCGCCGGAGACGACCGTTCTGCTGTGTTCGCACCGCCTCGACGAGATCCGTCGCCTCGTCGATCGCGTCGTCGTGCTGGCCGAAGGCCGGCTGCAGTGGAACGGCGACGCCGACGCGTATCTCGACGCACACGCCGAAGCGATCGTCGAGGTGCGCACGAACGGCGCCGATGCCGACGAATGGCTGCAGACCAACGCATTCACGCGCGGCGCGGCCGGCTGGTGGAGCCGGTCGGTGCCGGTCAGCGAACGCGCCCGACTGATCGACGACGTCACGCGATCCCTCGACGGTCGCGTCCGCGACGTCATGGCGCGCGACGTCGAACGTCTCGAACCCACTGTTCGCGAGGAGCACACATGAGCGCATTCACGACCCGCGTCCTGCCGTTCCTGCTGGTCGGACTCGTCCTGACGATCGTCGGCGGCGCCGTTGCCTATTCGGTCTTCGCGTCGACCGACGAACTCGACGACGGCCCGGTCGACATCGTCTTCGACAAGGCCGCGTGCGCCGCGTGCGGCATGCACGTCGGCGAGCCGCCGTTCGCAGCGCAACTGACGACGAAGGACGGGAAGACGCACGCGTTCGACGACCCGGGCTGCCTGTTCCTCTACGTCGCCGAGCAGCATCCCGACGTCCACTCGACCTGGTTCCGCCATCACGCCGAAGACCGGTGGATCGCCGCCGATCGCGTCGCGTTCGTGCCGATCGAGAAGACGCCGATGGGCTTCGGGATCGGCGCCGTCGACGTCGGGACCAAGGGCGCAATCGATCTCGACGAAGCGCGGCGGAAGTGCCTCGACCGGACGTCCGGCCACGGCGGCAGATGAGATCCAACTGGTCCGAGATCGCGGTCGTCGCGCGGATGGACCTCGCCGAGGTCCTGCGGTCGCGATGGCTCGTGTTCTGTCTGCTCGTGCACGCGTCGCTCGCCGCACTGTTCGTCCTCGTCGGGCTACGCGAGTCGGGCGTCGTCGGCTTCACCGGAATGGGGCGCGCGCTGTTGTCGTGGAGCCACGCGCTGCTGTTCCTGCTCCCGCTGCTGGCGTTGACCGCGACGAGTCAGGTCGTCAACAGCGCGCGCGACGACGGCTCGCTCGAACTGCTGCTGAGCAATCCCGTCAGCCGGACCAGCTACTTCGTCGGCACGACGTTCGTGCGCGTTCTCGCGCTCGTCGTTCCGATGCTCGTCGCGATGCCGCTGATGGCGTGGATCGGGGCGGCCGCGTTCGGCCAGGACGTTCCGTGGGGCTTCCT
>JAEYTU010000223.1 GCA_023433825.1 Planctomycetota bacterium | reverse complement strand
GCGGCGACGCGTTCGGTGCGCCATTCCTGGTCGTTCGGATCCGCGGCGGCGCTGGTCGACCGTGCGAGGTCGAGCATGCGCTTCGCGCGCGCCGTGGCGCCGTGCGTCGCGAAGTGCACTGCGGCGTCCGCGGCTGCGACACCGCGACGCCAGTTGTGAATGTCGGCGATCGCCGCATCGACGAACTCGAGGTGATCGAGTCGAAGGCAAGCGGCGACGACGTCGGCCTGCAGACGCGCACGCGTCTTCACGTGCGGATCGACAGGCATCGCCTCGGCGGCGCGGCGCGCCAGACCGAGGCATTCATGACCCGGCACCGTCGTCGACGCGTCGGCGACGGTCTCGGTGCAGCCGCTCGCGAACGTCGCGAGCAGCAGCACTCCGAGACGAACTGCGTGGGATCGCATCGTCGGTTCCATTGGTTCGTGCTGGGTCGTCGCGCGGATCACGGCGTCGTGGCCGACACCGCGTTGCTGATCGAGAAGCCGAACGGACCGGCCGCGTCACCGACGAAGAACTGCATGTAGAACGTCAGGTTCGACGGCGTGTTGGCGGGCCACGGGAACGTCAGCGAGGTCGTCCCGTTCGCATCGGTCGTCAGACCGAGGACCAGGCCCTGCGTGACGTCGGGGACCAGCGTTCCACCGAACAGCGGCAGATCGATGCGCGACGCCGCGACGACGAACGCAGTCACCGTGTTCGGCAGCGCGTTGGTCAGCGTCAGCGTCGTCGGCGTGGCGCCGACGAGCGAGCCGGTGCCGGTCAGGACCGGATTGCCGGTCACACCGCCGAGTGCGAAGCCGAGGTCACCCCACGGCTCGCGCGGCGTGAAGCCGAACGCCTCGGAAGCCGTCCAGCCGTGCAGCCAGTTGTTGCCCGGGGCGAACGCGCCGCGGTAGCGAGCGGCAGAGAAGAAGCCGTCCTGCGGTGCGCGGTTGACGCTCGTCAGCGCTTGGTTCTTCGGTCGCGGGTCGACGAAGGTGACGGGCGCCATGACCTTGTTGCCGCCCTTGACGACCTGCGCGCCGCGCGTCAGCGCCTGGATCGGCGAGTTGGCTTCCGCCGTTCCCGCGATCTGGACGTTGTTGTTCGCCGCGGCGAAGACACCGCGCGCCGTCGCCTCGGTGTAGGCAGAACCGTTCGTGTTGCGGAAGAACACGCTGTCGGTGATCTCGGCGAGACGACCCGACGTCTGCGCGCGGTAGAACGCGGACGGGTTGCCCGGCGCGTTGACCGGCGACGTGACCGTGTAGTTCGCCTGCCACGTCTGCGCCCAGGTCAGCGTTCCGTTGTGTCCGTAGCCGCTGCCGCCGTCGCCGTCGACGTTGTCGAAGCCGACGACCGCTTCCCCGCCGTCCATGAAGATCGAGTTGCGGAACTGGACGCGTGCGTTGTCACGCCACGCGGTCAGACGATCGCCGTCGAACGGCTGCCCGATGACGGTCATGTTGTAGATCGTTCCGGTCGTGACCGGCTGCCAGTCGGAGTCCTCGGCGCCGTCGAGTTCGATCGCGTTGTCGCCGACGCCCGAGCCCTGCGCCGCGTCGACGCTGTGGCCTTGGACGATCAGTCCGAACTGCGCCTTGCCGCGCCAGCCCTGATCGATGTCGAGGCTGTCGTCGCCGATGTTCCAGATCGCGAAGTTCCTGAGGTTGACGGTGCCACCCCAGATCTCGATGCCGTCATCGACGTTGTTCATGATCTCGATGTGGCTGAGATCGGTCTCGCGACCGATGGCGCCCAGCGAGAGTCCGTTCAGCTCGTTGTTGAGGCCGATGACCTTGCCGCCATAGCGCAGCGACAGGTAGCTGATCGAGCCGCTGTCGTCGTCGTCGTTGCCGCCGCCGTAGAGGACGTTCGGGTCGTTCGGGCTGGCCGCGACCAGGCCTTCCATCGGCGCGACGTTGTTCGCGTTCGGCGCAGGCGTGTTGCCGGCGACCGCGTTCTCGGACACGTAGGCGCGACCCATGATCGTCAGGTTGCCCCATTCGTTGCAGGCCTCACGCCACGTGCCGGTGCGCGGGTTGCCCGCGGTCCAGGTCTGGACGTCGGCCTTCGAGGTCATGACGACCGGGTTCTTCGCCGTGCCGCGGACGAAGATCTGCGCGCCGCGCGTGACCGCGAGGCTGCCGCCGAGGTTCGTCGTGCTGGCGACGACGGTGCCGGCTTCGATCGTCAGCGTCGCGCCGGGGAGCACGTAGATCTGGCGCTGGAGGTTGTAGGTGTTGTTCGCGGTCCACGTCGTCGACACCGAGATGTCTTGGTTGACGAGGACCTCTTGCTGCGCGTGCGCGGCAGCGACGAGTCCGGTCATTCCGATCCCGAGCGCGAGGCTTCGGATCGAGTTCTGTTGCGGGCTTCGCATCGTTGTCCAGTCCTGATGAGTGAGGAGATGTGAGGGGGAGGGATCGCCCGGCGAACGAAGCCGCGATCGGCTTGCGCGCACCGGACCGCGAACAGCCTCGGCGCGAACGACAAGCTGGGATCAAGACCGCGTGGAGAGTTCCTAGGGACGCTCGATCAAGCCGCGGTCAAGACAGCGAAAAGTTGGTGCCTGGCACCTTCGTTTCACTTTCCGCCGCGAAGTGAAACGAAGGTGCCAGGCACTTTCGTTTCACTTCTCACACCCACCGCCTGAACGCCGCCGCCAGCGCTTGGCCGGTCAGCGACGCGACACGTGCTGCGAACGCCTCGTCCGCGACGAGTCGATGTCGCACGGTCTGCCAGGTGCGGTGCGCACTGCTGATCGAGCAGTCGAGAAGTTCGCCGATCTCGCCGAACGCGCACCCGCTCAGCGTCCGCAGCAGCGCGACGGTGGTCGGGTCCGGTCGGCGCGCGTTCGGTCGCGTTCGCTCGGGCGTCACCGGCGGCGGCGCTGCGGCGACGAGATCCACGACCAGTCGCGCGCTGACGACCGGATGCAGCGCGCGCGTCCCGTCCGCCGCCGTCGCAAGTTCACGCAACCACTCGGCGCGCCCGGCGTCGGTCGTCGACAGCAGGTAGTCGATCGGCGGGAACGAGCCAGCACCGAATGCGCCCGACGCGGCGTCCCCGACCACCGTCTCGCCCATTCGTTCGCGTTCCTCGTCGGTCACGATCGGGAACGTCTCGCGGTAGGCGCGCGGGTCGTAGCGCGCGCCACCGGTCTGGCGGACGACCTCCGCCTCGACCCACCAGCGCGAATGCCACGCCGGGCTGTGGCGGATCGCATACCAGCGCGCCGTGCCGTGCGGATAGGCCTCGGGCGTCGCGGCGAGGCCGGCGCGCACCGGATTGGCGTCGATGTAGCTGATCAGCCGACGCCGGTAGACGTCCGAGTCGACGACCTTCGATCGGAAGCGGCCGCGGTGGATCGGGCCATCGCGATCCCGCGTGCGGTTGAACCATTGGCCATACGGCGCTTGCACGGTGTGCATCGCCGTCGACAGCGCGCCCGACACGCTCCGCACGAGCATGTGGAAGTGCGTCTGCAGGACGACGAGCGCGTGGATCTCGATCCCCGCCTCGGTCGCCTCCTCGACGCGGCGCATCAGCCGCCGGACGTCGTCGTCGGATTCGAACATCGCGCGGCGTCCGACGGCACGGTTCATCACGTGCCACCAGACTCCGGGCGCATCCTCTCGTCGTGGTCTGCTCACACCTCCTGGGAACGAGGAGGGTGTTTTGCGCGGGAAAGTGAAACGAAAGTGCCTCAGAAGAAAATCTCTCCGCGGATGCGTTCCTCCGGTCTGACGAGACGACTTGGCTGCCCTCAGTGATCAGGCGGCCGGCGTGACTTCGATACTCACGCCC
>JAEYTU010000607.1 GCA_023433825.1 Planctomycetota bacterium | reverse complement strand
GGCGTTGCCGGAGTTCACGGTCGGCAGCAGCGGGATCGTCGACGTCGGCACGGTGTCCTGGATGCGGGCGGGGTTGCTGGTTGCCGGCGTCGTCGTCGGTGCGAGCGAGTCGCTGGTCGTCTCGGCGCACGAGATCGGCGACATCGACGACGACGCGGCGCGAGTCGCCCCGCTCATGCGCCACGGCGCCGACGATGTCGGATGGACGATCGCGCAAGTGCCGGTCGACAGCGGATCGTTCCGGATAACAGCGCGTTCCACCGGGAGCACGATCCTCGTGCGTGCACTGAGGGCGGACGGAACGGTGGTGTCGCGTGCGCAACGCGTCGCCGTCGGAACGACCGGGGTCGTGCTCGAAGCGCTGACTCCGGGTCGGCTGACGTTGATCGCGCGGGTCGAGGCGCCGGGTCCGCTTTCGCTGGTGGCGTGGGCGACGGGCGAGGACGGGACGGCCACGCATCGGAACGGTGTTCAGTTGCTTACGCAGCTGGCGGGAACGGTTCCCGTCGACACGCAGTTCGAATTCCCGTCCCTGCTCCCTGGCCGTCACTTGGTCACCGTTCGCGCAATCCAGGACGTGCCGATCGAGCCTTTCGCGGTCGAGGTGGGCGCGGGCGAGCACGTCACGCGCGTGATTCGGGTTACCGACGAGCGCGTGCCGGCGGCGGTAAGCGTCGGCGCCGAGGGGGTCGCCGATGCCGACGTCCACGGCGCGCTGGTCGTCGGCGTTCCGCCGAATGCGACGCTGGTGCGGGTGCACAGCGGAGCGGCATCGATGAAGGTCGCGCGAACGGGCACGCCGGCGACATTGTTCGTGCGCGGACGCGCGCCCGTCGGCGTCACGTTGATGCCCGGCGAGCAGCGGTTGACGGGGGGCGACGCGCTCGATTTCGGCGTCGACGTCGTCGTGGCGCCGCCGCCGACCACAGGTGTGCGCTGTGTGCTGTCGTTCCGATGGCTCCCGGAGCCGCGGACTTGGAAGTCGTTTCCGGATCTCCACGTGACAAACGTCGAGATTCCGGTGACCGGTCGCGCGCGAGTCGAGTTGCCATTCCCAGGGACTTACGCGGTGTGGTTCGTGGAGCCTCGGTCGGGGCAAGCTGTCACGGTGGGCGCTGGTTTCGCACAGGGCGTCCTACCTCCGCTGACAACCGTCACCGTCGACGGCTCGCCGCTCCCCCCTCTCGAACTTGCTATTCCAAAGTGAAACAAAGGTGCCTGGCACCTTCGTTTCACTTTCCCACGCAAACCGACTGACCAGACGAACGGTAGATGACGAACCTTCGACACGTGATGGCGCTGGCTGCGCTGACGACCGGACTTCTCGCGCAGGAAACCAACGCGGACCCGCTCCTCGTCGCGCAGTGGCAACAGGTCCTCGAACGCGGACTCGAGGACGGCCGCGCGCACGACACGCTCGCGCGCCTCGTCGCCGCCGCGCCGCACCGACTCTCGGGCAGTGACGGCGCGGCGGCCGCGGTCGAATGGGCGCGCGCCGAGATGACGCGCCTGCAACTCACGAACGTGCGCCTCGAGAAGGTCATGGTCCCTCGCTGGGTGCGCGGCACGGCGACTGCGACCGTCGTCGGCACCGACGAACCGCTCGGCGTCCTCGCGCTCGGCGGCAGCATCGCGACACCCGCCAAAGGTCTCGAAGGCGACCTCGTCATGGTGCGCTCGTTCGAGGAACTGCGCGCGCTCGGCGACGCGGCGAAGGGGAAGATCGCGTTCCTCAACCGCCCGATGCCGCGCACGCTGATGGACACGTTCCGCGCCTACGGCCAAGCCGTCCCCCAGCGCAGCAACGGCGCGATCGAGGCCGGCCGCGTCGGCGCGCTCGCCGTCCTCGTCCGTTCGATGTCGACGCGGATCAGCGAAACCGCGCACACCGGCGCGATGGCCTACGACCCGACGGTCGAACGCGTCCCCGCCGCCGCGCTCGCGACGGCGCACGCCGATCGCCTCGGCAAGCGCATCGCCGCCGGCGAGACCGTTCGCATCCGGCTGACGATGACCTGCGAGACCCACCCCGACGTCGAATCCGCGAACGTCGTCGGCGAGATCCGCGGGACTACGCACCCCGACGAAATCGTCCTGATCGGCGCGCACCTCGACGCGTGGGACGTCGGCCACGGTGCGCACGACGACGGCGCCGGCTGCGCGCACGTCCTCGAGGCGATGCGGCTGATTCGCGCGCTCGACTGGAAACCCGCGCGAACGATCCGCGCCGTGCTGTTCATGAACGAGGAGAACGGTCTGCGCGGCGGCACGACCTACGCCGCCGATCACCTCGCCGAGCTGCCGCGCCACTTCGCTGCGATCGAGACCGACCGTGGCGGCTTCGTGCCGATCGGTTTCGACACGACGGCGACCGGCGCCAAGCGCGACCTGATCGCCCGCCTCGCGGCGCCGCTGCGCGCGAACGGCATGGGCGCCGTGATCCCCGGCGGCGGCGGCGCCGACATCTCACCGATGGGGCCGCACGGCGTGACGTTGATCGGCCTGCTCGTGCAGTCGCACCGCTACTTCGACCACCATCACAGCGATCGCGACACGATCGACGCCGTCAACGACCGCGAACTGCAACTCGGCGCCTGCGCGCTCGCTTACCTCGCCACGGCCCTGGCCGACGCGCGCTGAACGCACGTCGACACGCAGACGTCAGACGTCGACCGCCTCCAGCACCGCATCCCGCAGCGCCGCCGCCAATTGCCCGAGCCGCTGACCGGCCGCCTTGCGATCGCGTTCCCCGGGACCCGCCTGCCGCAGCATGACGACGTAGACGATCGGCTTGCCGGCCGGGGCGAATGCGCCGCTGACGACGCGCGTCAGCGGATCCGAGTCGAGCGAGCCGCCCTTCTCGTAGTGGACGCCGAAGCGCGGGTGATCCTTGCCGCGCATGACCGCGCGAATGGCCGCCAGCGTCAGCTCGTCGACGCCGCGCAGCCTGCCGCCGACGATCCGCTGCAACGGCGCCGCGAGCGCCGCCGCCGTCGCTTCGTTGTCGCCCTTGTCGCGCGGCGCGAGCATGTAGCGCCGCACGTGCATCGGCGCGAACGCCGGGTCGCGCGCGTGGATCTTCGCCGTCAGCCCGGCGGGCCCGCCGAACAGCGCCGTCGTCAGGTTCGCCGCCGCGTTGTAGACGCCGTTCGAGACGCCGGTCCCGCGGATCATCGCGCGCCCGACCTCCGTCACGGTCGCCGTCGCGAGATCGCGCTCGATCTCCTCGCGCAGCGCCGGCGCGAAGTGCGAGAACGCCGGATGACGCGCGTTCTTCACCATCGTCGCGAACTCGGGCCGCGTCGCGTCGAGCGCGCCGGCGTTCGCCGCGAACAGCTCGATCAGGAATGCCGTCTTGATCGCGCTCGCGACCGGCATCGTCCGGTCCGGCTCACGCGTCCACACGGCGCGTTCGGCGTCGCCGATCCAGATCGTCGCGACGACCTCGTCGCCGTGCGCTGCGATGCGGCGCTCGACCTCGGCGGCGCCCTTCGAGGCGTCGAAACGGAAACTCGGTGCACTCGACTGCGTCGCGCAGCCGGCGACGGACGCGGCGAATGCGAGGACGAACGGCAGGACGGCGGATCGCATCGCGCGGACTCTACGCACGAACCGAGCGTGCGCGATCAACGCACGATCCACGCCTCCAGCCAGTCCGCACCGACGCACGTGAACCCACGCCCCTCGAGGCGCCGCTCGAAATCGGGCAAGTGCGCCGCGCCGTAGAAGAGCGACAGCCATCGCCCGTCCGGACCGGCGTCGAGTTCGCGGTCGAGGAACTCGATCGCGACCTCGTTGCGCCAATCGAGGATGACGCTCATCGCGCCGCGCATCATCCCGCCGCGCAGCAACGCCGGTGACCCGAGCACCGACGCGAACTGTCGCCGCAGCCGCATTCGCGTTCGGTTGTCCTCGCCGGCCGTCGCGACGTCGAGGCTTCCCAGGACGAGCTTCAGCAGCCCGCGCACCATCGCGTTGTCGGTCGGAAGCGACACACCGCGTCGATCCATCTCGCGCCGCATCGACGGATAGTCGGCGTCGGCGTTCCGCCAGAACGACCGCCGGTAGTCCATCCCGTCCTTCTGGAACGCGAGTCCGAGCACGTCCTTCAACTGCAGCTGGACCTGCATCAACGCGTCGAGCTTCGCGAGTTCCTCCGGCGGCGGCGCATCGGCCGCTGCCCCGCGACCGACCCCCTCGAACAGCACGACGTCGGTCGCGTCGAGGATCTGCTGCAAACGTGTGAAGTACTCGCGTTCGCCGATGTGGACCGCCCCGACCAGGAACAGCGTCGTGTCGGTCTCGGCGTGGTGCCATCGCGAGACGCCGGTCGACAGCCGCCCGGGTTCACCGCGTCGCGGCGCCTCGTAGCGGACGTAGTCGCGCGGCGGCAGCTTCGCGTCGGCGGCCGGCGCCGGCGCGGTCTCGTCGTACAGGCTCGGCGGCGCGTCGGCGTCGCCGACGGCGCGGACGACGCGGCGATCGACGACGAGTTCACCGAGCTCGTCGTCGTCGAATACGAACGCATCCACGCGCGCTTCGACGAGTCGACCGATCAGACTTCGCCCGCTCTTCAGCCGCAGCGTGTCCTGCGATTGCGCGGCTACCGACGCGATGCCCAGCAGGACCGAGAAGAACAGCAGAGCGAGGCGAATGGCGTTCCGGTGCATCGGTGTCGGCAGGCGGCGGGTTCAGACGGTCGGGGCCGGCATTCGCCGGACTTGCGTGGCGGGGACACGGTAGCGCCCGGCCTCGTGTGCGACGGTCGCGGCAGCGAGCCGATCGCGCACGTCGTCGCGGAGGTCCGACGCGGCCACACGGACCAGGAACTCGCGCGGCGTCTCGTCGTCACGGCGGCGCAGTCCAGTCGCGGCGACGGCGCGTTCGTAGTCGTGGACGACCGTGGCCGTTCGTCGGCGCCGCCGCCGCCACAGCAGAACGAATCCGAACGTCGCCGACGCGACGGCGGCCGCGGACCGCAGTGGCGCGTCGACGACGGCGGACCACGCGGCGGCCGGTCGACCGACGATCCACGCGATCCACTCGTCGCGCGCATCGCCGTCGAACGCGGCGATCCGTTCCCAGACGCGCGCGAACCACGCACCGACGTCGGCGAACAGCCCGCCCTCGTCGCCGTCGTCGGCGCTGCGCGGTGGCGTCGCATCGGCGGCATACCAGTGCCCGTCCGGGTCGCGAACCTCGACCCACGCGTGCGCGTCTCGGCTGCGGATCGTCGCGACGTCCTCCTTCCATTCGTGGACGAGGTAGCCAGTCGCGAGCCGGCACGGGATGCCGCGCTGACGCAGCATCAGCGCGAGCGCCGTCGCGAAGTACTCGCAGTGACCGCCGGCACCGGCGAGGAAGTGCGGAAGGTCTCGCGCCGCACCCTGTTCGCCGGGCAGCAGGTACCCGGTGTGCGTCGCGAGACGCGCGCGCAGCCGCTCGACGACGACGCGCTGCGGCGCATCAGGCGCGAGGTCGCGCGTCCATTCCCTGACCAGCGTGACGAGGATCGGCGGAACGAGGTGCGGCGGAACGTAGACGTGCGTCAGCAGTCCGGCTCCGACGCGTTCCGGTGTCGGTGCGTCGCTGCGCGAAGGCGGCGTCGACAGATGCGTGACGACGCGAAACGCCGGCTGCCCGCCGGCGGCCCGGTCGCGGCCGGCGTAGTGGAACGTGCCGTCGAGGCGCGGGCTCGTCGTCGTCGGATCGGCGATGCCGTTCAGCGCCACCCGAACCGCGGTCAGTGGGACGCAGATCCGGCCCTCGGCGTCGAACACTTCCACTTCGACCTCGGGTCCGTCCGCACGCGTCGCGCGCGACCAGAATCCAGGCCGCCGCACGGTCCATTCGCGGTCGAGCGGTGTCTGCGTGCGCCGCTGTGCGACGTTGCTCGCCTGCCAACCGCGGTCGTCGTAGCGAACGAACGTCATCCCACGCCAGTGCGCCGGCACGTCCTCCGGTCGACCGCGCGCGACGCGTGCGCGCATCACGACGCGCTGACTCTGCACGGTTCGCGCCGAGCTGCCGAGGACGACCGAATCCGACTGACCAGAGCCGCGGACGAGACCGCTGGCCTGGAGCAGCCGTTCGTCGACGAGTCCGCGGCGTTGGAAGTCGCGTGGCACGCAGACGAATGCGGCGAGCGTCCCCAGCAGCACGACGCAGCACAGTGCCGCCGACGCGCGCAGCGGAACGGCGATCGGTGTCGGCTCAGCGGTGCGGATCGCGGCCGCCTGCATCGCGACGAGCATCGCGAACGCCCACGCGACGAAGACGATCGAGAACTCGACGTCCTGGCAGAAGAAGCCCGTGACGAGCGCGATCAGCAGCGAGTTGAAGAACAGCAGGTCGGGCTTCTGGTCGTCGCGCAGGTTGTTGACCAGATGCACTTGGCAGAACGCGGCGAGCAGCAGCCCGTACTCCAGCAGCCGCGACGCGCCCATTCGAAGTCCGTCGAGCACGAGCATCGCGAAGATGCCGAGCACGGCGCCGTTCCAGAACATCCGGTACAGCAGCCGCTGCGTGCACCGATGCAGCAGCGGCGCGGCGAGCGTCAGACCGTAGAGCGGCAGCAGCCACGCCGTCCGCGCAGCCTGCGTGATCTGCACGAACGCGACGTCGAGCAGGACGACGAGCACCAGCAGCAGTCGCAGCGTCGTCATCGCGAGACATCGAGTGCCGCCGGCAGCGCGATGCCGTCGCCGGCAGGCGGCGGCGCGGCGTCGGTCGGCAGCGGCTGCAGCGTCGCGAGCAACGACAGGAACGTCGTGTCGGACGCGGCGTCGCTGCCGAATCGCGCCGTGGCGCCCTGCGTGCGCAGCTCGACGCGCCGGCCGACCTCACCGCACGCGAATGCGACCCCGACGACGGCCGACAGCGCGCGCTCGAAACGTTCGCCGTCGCACCGCCGATCGAGCACGACGACGCAGCCTTCGGCGCGGCTGCGCTCCCATTCGGTCACGACGAGCCGGCCGCGTCGCGCACTGGCCTTCCAGTGCACGTCCCGCAGCGGTTCTCCGTCGCGGTGCTCGCGCATCCCGACCGGCTGTGCGTCCTCTTCGCGCCGCCCGATCGCGACGTCGCGGAGCCGGCGGAACGCGGCCGCCGCCGTGGGATCCGTCGCTGCGACGCACGCTTCGTCGAACGGCGCCGGATACACGACGACCGTCCTGCCGTCCGCGGCTGCGACGATCTGGCGGCGCGTTCGCAGCAACCCGAGCGGATGCGTCGTGCCGACGTCGACGGCGATCGCGTGCACGCCACGCGGAAGCGGCGGGATCTCCCCGGCGAGAACGTCCGCCTCGGCGACGACCGGCGCCGCGGCGATGCCGACGGCGAAGGATCGACG
>JAEYTU010000142.1 GCA_023433825.1 Planctomycetota bacterium | reverse complement strand
ATGACGCGCAGGACCGTTCGTAGTTCGTCTGTGGCACCGTGGTCGAGAGGACGGCGAGGCACTGCAGGCTCGAGGGTGGCCTCGCCTCCGACAACGGCAGACGAGTCGATGTCAGACGTCTCTGCCGCCCCACGCACACCAACGTCGAGGGCAGTGTCGTCCGTCAGGAAGAGCTGAACGACGATCAGCGCCAGCACCAGCAGGACGAACGATGCCCCAATGGTCGTCGCGTTCGACTTCATCCCACGCACCTCCATGGCTCAATCCTGAGCTCCGGGACTTCGCGCCGGCGAAGTCCCGAGCGCTGCGGCCAAGCGGGGGCCGCCCGCGAGTCTGCACCTCACCGTGGATGAACGGCAAGACCGCGCCGCGACTCAGCCCTTCAGGAACGCCAGCAGGTCCGCGTTGACCTGATCCTTGTGCGTCACGCAGATGCCGTGATCGCCACCGGGGTACACCTTCAACTCGGCGTCCTTCAGCAGTTCGACGGCGCGGCGCGCGGTCGTCGCGATCGGCACCATCTGGTCGTCGTCGCCGTGCAGCAGCAACGTCGGCACGTCGATCTTCGCCAGATCGGCCGTGAAGTCGGTCTCCGAGAACGCACGAATGCAGTCGAGCACGGCCTTGAAGCCGGCCTGCATCCCGAGCCGCCAGAACGACTCGCGCATGCCGTCGGTGACCTTCGCGGCGTCGCGGTTGCCGCCATAGAACGCCGTCGGAAGGTCGCGGAAGAACTGCGAACGATCCTTCTTCACGTTCGCGCGGATCTCGTCGAACACCGACATCGGCACGCCGCCGGGGTTGCCCTTCGACACGACCATCTGCGGCGTGACCGAGCCGATCAGGACCGCCTTCGCGACGCGCTTCGTCCCGTGGCGACCGATGTACCGCGCAACCTCACCACCGCCGGTCGAATGGCCGACGTGCACGGCGTCCTTCAGATCGAGCGTCTCGACGAGCCGCGCGAGGTCGTCGGCGTAGGTGTCCATGTCGTTGCCATTCCAAGGCTGGCTCGATCGCCCGTGGCCGCGCCGGTCGTGCGCGATGCAGCGGAACCCCTTCTCGGCGAGGAACACCATCTGGTCGTCCCACGCGTCGGACGACAGCGGCCAGCCGTGGCTGAACACCACCGGGCGTCCCTTGCCCCAATCCTTGAAGTAGATGCGCGTGCCGTCGTCGGTCGTGAACGTGTCCATCGTGGTCGAGCCCGTCGGGGGAACGGATCGCACGCGCGTCGCGCCCGCTGCGCACCGCCGCCGCTGTCGATCCGGGGCGCGTTCTAACGTGGATCGCCGGGTCGAACCTGAAGCCGCGCTCGCCTCGCGTCAGTCCCCGTTCACCGCGGGCTTCGACTTCAACCACTCCGCACAGACCCCGATCAACGCATTCCGATCGATCGGCTTCGTCGCATACCCGTTGCATCCGGCCAGCAGACACCGCTCGCGATCGCCGGTCATCGCATGCGCCGTCAACGCGACGACCGGGACCTGACACCCGCGTTCGCGCAGTTCCTGCGTCGCCGCGTAGCCGTCGAGTTCCGGCATCTGCATGTCCATCAGGACGAGGTCGAACCCGGCACTTTCGGCCAACACGCGATCGACGGCCTGCCGCCCATCGGCGACCACCGTGACGTCCGCGCCGGCACGACGCAGGACATGCGCGATCAACCGCTGATTGTCGGGGCCGTCCTCGGCGAGCAGGATCCGGCCGGACAACGTCGGCGCCTCGTCGCGCGCCGTCGGCCGCGCGCCCCCACGCGCGCTGCGTCCGAGATACGCCGCGGCTTCGATCGGCACGCGAGTCAGATCACCCGTCGCCACCGTGACCGTGAACGTGCTCCCGACGCCCGGCACGCTGTGCAGGTCGATGTCGCCGCCGAGCATCTGCGCGAACCTTCGGCTGATCGTCAGTCCGAGTCCCGTTCCACCGAAGCGCCGCGTCGTGCTCGTGTCGGCCTGCGTGAACGGGCGGAACAACGCGGCGACCTGGTCTTCGGTCATGCCGATGCCGGTGTCGACGACGCGGAACCCGAGCATCCCCTGCGTGCCGTCGTGCGCGGCGAGGAAGACCTCCAACCGGACGCCGCCATGCTCGGTGAACTTGATCGCGTTGCCGATCAGGTTCAGCAGGATCTGTCGCAACCGCGTCGGGTCGGTCGCGATCGTCGCCGGCAACTCCCCACGACAGACGACGTCGAGCGTCAGGCCCTTGCCGTGCGCGCGCATCCCCATCAGGTCGACGACCTCGGCCGCAAACTCGGCCGGCGCGACTTGGATCCGCTCGATCTCCATTCGACCGGCCTCGATCTTCGACAGGTCGAGGATGTCGTTCAGCACGCGCAGCAGGTGGTCACCGTTGCGCCGGATCGTCGTGATGTAGTCCTGCTGGGCCGTCGCGTCGGGCGACTCGGCCAGCAGATCGACGTATCCGAGGATCGCCGTCATCGGCGTCCGGATCTCGTGGCTCATGTTCGCCAGGAACTCGCTCTTCGCGCGCGACGCCGCTTCGGCCGCGAGCAGCGCGTGCTTCAGCTCGTCGGCCGCGACGCGCCGATCGGTCACGTCCTGGAACGTCCCGTGAACGCGCACGACGCGCCCGTCGCGGACGACCGGTCGGCCGATCGTGCGGACCCACAGCGGCGTGCCCTTCGCGGTCACGAACGGCAACTCCAGGTCGTACGGCTCGGCCGCGCTCAGCGCGCGTTCGACGGCCCGTGCGATCTGATTGCGCGCTTCCCCCGGGTAGTGGTCGAGCGCCGACGACAGATCCGGCCTGCGATCGGACGGGATCTCGTGGATCCGATAGACCTCCTCGCTCCAGAGCGGCGTCCGCGTCTCGGCGTCGAGTTCGAAGCCACCGATCCGCGCGATGCGCCCGGTCTCGGCCAGCAGGTCTTCACTGCGTCGCAGGCACTCCTCGATGCTGCGACGGTCGGTGACGTCCAAGTGGATGCCGGCCGCGCGGACCGCGTTCCCGGCAGCGTCCCACTCGTAGACCCGACCGCAGTCGAGCACCCAGACCCACGAGCCGTCCTTCGCGCGCAACCGGTACTCGGTTCGGTACTCGACCGTGTGGCCGGCGACGTGCGCGCCGAGCACGCGGCGCGTCCGTTCGTCGTCGTCGGGGTGGATCAGGCTCTCCCACGTGCTGACGTGCGGCACCAGCTCGCCCGGCGCGTAGCCGAGCATCGTCACCCAGCGGTCGTTGAAGTCGATCTCGCCGGTCTGCACGTTCCAGTCCCACGTGCCGAGCGCGGCGCCGTCGACGACGAGTTGCAGCTGCTCTCGGCTGCGCCGCAGCTCGTTCTCCGCCGCGCGTCGTTCGGTCACGTCGACGTTGACACCGACGAGCCGCACCGAGGATCCATCCGTCGCGCGCAGCACCGACGCCTCGGCCTGCACGTAGCGCAGTTCGCCGTCGATCGGACGGCGAATGCGGAACTCGCTGCGGAACTCGGTGCCGTCGCGCAGCGCGTTCTGCAGATCCGTCTCCGCGGCTTGGCGATCGGCCTCGACGACACAGCTCCGCCATGCGTCGTAGGCCGAGCCGAAGGCGTTCGGGTCGACCCCGTAGATCCGGAACATCGTCTCGTCCCAGACCAGCAAGTCGTCCGGCACGCTCCACTCGAACACGCCGATCTCGCCGGACGCGTTCGCGATTCGCAGCCGCTCCTCGCTCCGCGCGAGCCGCTGCTCGATCGCATCGCGTTCGGTCGCGTCGGTCACGAGCAGCAGTGCACCCGCGTTGCCTGCACCGCCCGCAGGGTCGACGCGCGACGGTTTAAGCTCGATCTGGGTGCACTGTCGCGCGCCGAGCGTCCCGGTTCGCACGCGCTCGCGGCACGCCGTGCCGGTGCGCAACGCCGACGTCAGCCGATCGACGCACGACCGATCCGCGGCCAGCCGCGTTGCGAGGTCGGTGATCGTCGTCGTGCCGAGCGTGCCGCTGCGGCCGAGCCATTGGACCAGCGCATCGTTCGCGTAGCGGATCGTTCCGTCCTCGGCGACGAGCGCAATGCCGTCGGTCAGGTGGGCCAACGAGTCACCGAGCACACGCAGCTCGCAGAGCATCCGGGCGTGCTGCTCGCGTTGGCGACGCTGGCGCCGGACGAGCGGCTCGAACACCAGGAGTCCGCCGACCGCGAGCGTCAGAAGGACGATGGCGAACAGCCAGATCTCGTCGCTGCCGAGCGCGTCCAGTCGCCGACGCGAGGCACTCTCGAGCGCGGAAACCGCTTCGTCCTGCAGCCGCACGAACGCGACGACGTGGTCTCGCACGGCCGTTCCCGAACGTTCGATCGCGTCCCGATCGCCGCCGGCGACGAGTCCGACGAACTGTTCGATCTCCGCGTGCAACTCGTCCTGCAGCGGCTGCAGCCGCCGGAGCAGCGCGACGACGGCCGGAACCGTCGGCGCCGGGACGTCGAGGACCGGGTCGCCTTCGCGCAGCGCAGCGCCGACGTTTCGCCACGCGTCACACGTGTCGATCAGCGCGCCGGTCGTCGCCGGCAGCTCGCGCGCGGCCCGGATCTCGGTCACCAGTCGCGCCATTCGCTCGGCGAGCATCCGCTGCCGACCGGCGAGATTGACGACGGCAGCGTCCCGACCGGCGATCCCGGCCGCGCTGTGCGCGAGGCCGAACTGCACGAGCGACAACAGGCCGACGATCGCGAGGACGAGCAGATACGAGCTGCGCAGCGACCACCCGGTCGCGAGCAGATCCGACGACGCCGCCGCGTTCGGACCGGCACCGGTCACGGCCGTGCCGTCGGACGAAGGCGCGCGGGTTCGGGTCTCGGTGTCGTTCGTTGAGGGCATTCGCGAGCAGCCGCGGCGCGCGGCACGAGAGTCCTGGATCGGCCGCGGCGCCGGTTCGGCTTTGCGGGGCGCAGGGAAATCCCGCAACGCCCGACAGAGACTCCGATGACAGCGACGTCAGACCGACGCGTCGTCGTCCGCTTCGAGCAGCGCGGCGAGTTCCAGCATCGCGCCGACATCGGCAACTCGGGTCGTCCGCGTGAAGCAGGCTTGCAGGTTGCGCAGAATCCGCGCGATCCACTGGCGGTGCGACGCGGGTCGCAGCAGTTCGTCCGAACGCGGCACGCGGGAGCCGGTCACTTGTTCGATCCGTCGGAACGCGTCCTCCTTCGTCAGCACGGCGCCACCTGCGAACGGGTCGACGATCATCGGCGCGCCGTCGCCGTCGACCCACGCGAGGAAGTGACCGGGCGCCGAGATCCCGAGCACCGGCACGTCGAGCCGCGCGAGGACGAGCTTGTAGAGCAGCACGAGTGTGATCGGCAGGCCGCGCCGCGTGACGATCGTCGCCGGCAGGTAGCTGCTGCGGCTGTGCAGGTAGTCGTCGCTGTCGCCGCGAAAGCCGAGTTCGTCGAACAGGACGACGTGGGCGTGCGCCAGTCGTGCTTGCCGCTGACAACCGCGGACGCGCGTCTCGATGTCCGTTGCGAGAGCGTCGATCCGCTGCACGACGTCGCTGGCGGCGGCGGTCGGCAGTTCGTGCATTGCGATCGCGACCGCGGCTTCGATCAGACCGACCTCGGACTCGAGGATCGGCACCGCTGCTCGAAACGCGTCGTACGCCTGCGGGCGACAGTGGACGGGGGTCGCCATGAGCGACGGAGAGTAGCCGAATCGACGGAGGTCGAGACGCTTCGCGGCGACGCACCGCGGTTAGCATCCGCGCGCTCGCAAGCCACCGAAGCAGCCCATTCATGCAGACACGCATCGCCCTGCTCTCGTTCCTCGTCGCCGCACCCCTCGTCGCGCAGACGCGACAACGCTGGAACGAGATGGACTACGGACCATTTCTGTCGGCGACGGTCGAGGCGCAGTGGCCGGAGCGGAACATCGCGCTGAAGGGGGTCGCGATCCGGCTCGCCAACGAGGGCGGGGTGCTGTTCGACACCGAGCTGCTGCGTGTCGCGGCGATCTGGGACGGCGGGCGGTTCCTGCAGCTGCGCGGCACGACATTCGATGGCGCGCACGGCCCGTGCTCGCGTCCGGCGGGCCGCCAGATCCAGGGAACGGCGCCGATCGCCGGCGCGGCGATCGGTGGCGCGTTCACCGACCCGCGCCCGGCCGGCTACGGCTCGATGCCGCGGGAACACGGCCGGTGGCAGGGGCTGCACCTGAGCGGCGACCGCGTCGTGCTGCGGTACCAGATCGAGGGCGTCGACGTCCTGGAGACGTTCGCGCTCGAGAGTGCCGAGACACCGTTCGCGACGCGCACGCTGGAGTTCGGCGCGCGCAGTCGGCCGCTGACGTTGGTCGTCGGCGACTCGAATGGCGCCGCGCTCGAACCGGCGAAGGACGCACACGGTCTGTGGACGTGGCGCGAGCCGGTGCGCAAGCCCGAGCGCGTCGTGCTCGAACGTGGGACCGACGGCTTCCCCGGGCTGCGGATCGGCGCGCCGGCGCGTGACGATCTCGCGCAGCGCAGCGGCGTCGCGTTTCGTGTCGTCGACGGGTTCGCAGCGCCGCACGCGCGCGCTGGCGCCGTCGACGGCTCGCTGCCGCGGCTGAACGACGGTGCGACGGCGCGCAACGACGACGACCTCGATCGCAACGTCTGGTTCGACGGCAAGGAGGCGCGGTTCACGCTCGACCTCGGCAAGCCGGAGTCGATCGGTCGTCTTCACCTCTATTCCTGGCACCGCGACCACCGCGCCGCGATCGACGTCTCGGTGTTCGGCAGCGACGCCGCGACGGCGCCGACCGCGAAGGGCGAAGATCCGACGGCCGACGGCTGGACGCGGATCGCCGACGCCGACACGCGCTCGCTCGGCGCCGGCGGCAAGCACGCCGTCGCGATCGCCGATCCGGACCAACGGCCGCTCGGCACGTTCCGCCATCTGCTGTTCGTCTCGCGTGCCGAACCCGGCGACGGAACGTTCTTCACCGAGATCGACGTGTTCGGCAGCGACCATCCGCGCGCGACGAAGCCGCAGGAACCGCCGCCGGCGCGCGTCGTCGCGCTGGTCAAGCCGGGCGACGGCATCCAGCTCGCTTCGGCCGAAGGCGGGCGCGTCGTCCTCGTCGTCCAACCCGGACCGGCCGGAACGCGCGTCAAGCTCGCGCTCGGCGCCGCGCAGGAGGCGAAGCTCGAGAACCTTCGCCGCGAGATCGCGATCTCGCCGTCGGCGGAGGACGTCGGCGTGCTGACCCGCAAGGACACGCCGCGCTGGGGCGGACCGGTCGAGACACGCGGCGTGCGCGCGAAGGACGACGCCGCCTACGTCGTCGACACGCTGACGGTCCCCGAGGACAACCCATGGAAGTCGTGGATGCGCATCGGCGCCTTCGACTTCTTCGCCGACGGCCGCGCCGCGGTCTCGACGTGGAGCGGCGACGTCTTCGTCGTCAGCGGGATCGACGCCTCGCTCGCGAACTTGAAGTGGAAGCGTTTCGCAACTGGCCTCTACGAGCCACTCGGGCTGCGGATCGTCGGCGACGTCGTCCACGTGCTGGGACGCGACGGGATCACGCGGCTGCACGACCGCAACGGCGACGGCGAGGCCGAGCACTACGAGGTCTTCAACCACGACGTGTTCGTCACGCGCAACTTCCACGAGTACGCGTTCGATCTGCAGACCGATCGCGACGGCAACTTCTACTTCAGCAAGGCCGGCCCCGTCCGTCCCGGCGGCCGCGGCTTCGACCGCATCCTTCCGCACCACGGCGCGATCCTGAAGGTCAGCAAGGACGGCTCGAAGATCGAGACCTACGCGACCGGGTTCCGCGCACCGAACGGGATCGGGATCTCGCCGACCGGTCAGTTGACGACCGGCGACAACGAAGGGAGTTGGATGCCGACCTGCCGGCTGAACTGGGTCAAAGAGGGTGGCTTCCACGGTTGCGTCGACACGTCGCACCGCGATCCGAAGCCGACGACCTACGACCCGCCGCTGTGCTGGCTTCCGATGAACGTCGACAACTCCAGCGGCGGGCAGGTCTGGGTCACGAGCGGCAAGTGGGGTCCGTTCGAGAACCGGCTGCTGCACCTCAGCTACGGCCAGTGCGAGCTGTACGAGGTCTTCGTCCAGGAGATCGACGGGATCGTCCAAGGCGGCGTCGTCCGCTTCGACACGAGTTTCGCGTCGAGCTTGATGCGCGGCCGCTTCCACGCGTCCGACGGCCAGCTCTACGTCGTCGGCTTCAAGGGCTGGCAGACGCGCGCCGCGCGCGACACGGCGTTCCAGCGCGTGCGCTTCACCGGCAAGCCGGTCCGGATGCCGACGTCGTGCAACGTCGTCGCCGGTGGATTGGAGATCGCGTTCACCGATCCGATCGACGCCGAGGTCGCCGCCGATCCGGCGAACTGGCGCGTCGAGATGTGGAACTACGACTGGTCGCAGCGCTACGGATCGCCGGAGGTGTCGGTGCGGCAACCGCCGACCCCGGAGGAGATCGCGAAGCTCGGCAACGAGGTTCGTCAGCACGACGTCGTGCAGATCGCATCGGTGACGGTCGCGCAGGACCGCCGGTCGGTGCGCATCGCGCTGACCGACATGGTGCCGTGCATGCAGATGAAGGTGTCGATGAACATCGACGCGCTCGACGGCGAGCCGATGAAGCACGACATCCACCTGACCATCCATCGGATTCCGAAGGACGGATGAAGCGACCCGAAGGTCGAATGAAGAAGCTCGTCGTCGGGTGCATGACGGCGCTGCCGCTGCCGCTGCTGTCGTTCGTCCCGTCGAGTCCGCGCGCCGATGCGCAGGGACTCGTCCTGCGGATCGAGCGCGAGGGCGTCGAAGCCGACGTCACGGTCTCGCGACTCGCCGCGCTCGCCGTCGCGAACGGTGACGCGCCGTCGGCCTTCGTGCCGCCGGGCGCGTTCCGTGCGACGTTCGAAGGTCAGCTCGACGTCGAGCTGCGCGATCGGTTCACGTTCGCGTTCGACGGCGTCGGCAAGGTCGTGCTCGAACTCGGCGGCAAGGTCGTGCTCGACGGCGACCATGCGACGGCGCAGCGCACCGCGAGCAGTCCGACGCGGCTGGCGCAGGGCCTCGTCCCGTTCGTGCTGCGGTTCGACAGCCGTGCCGACGGCAGTGGTGCACTGCGGCTGCTCTGGTCGGCGCCGAGTTTCGGCTTCGAGCCGATCCCGCCGGCGCTGCTGCGCCACACACCGAACGCCGAACTCGCCGCGTCGCACGTGCTGCGCGCGGGTCGCGCGGCGTTCGCCGAGTACCGGTGCGCGGCGTGCCACGCCGGGGCGCCGACGGACGGAATGGCCGAACTGGCCGCGACGGCGCCGCGCCTCGGTGGCATCGGGTCGCGTGTCGACGCGGAATGGCTGCGCGCGCACGTCCTCGACCCGCAGAGCCAGCGCCCGACGACGACGATGCCGCGCGTCCTGCACGGTGAGACGGCCGCGCGCGATGCAGCCGACGTCGCGGCGTACCTCGCCAGCCTGCTCGCACCGGAGGCCGAGCGAACGGGCCCCAAAGGCGACGTGAACGCCGGCGGGATCCGGTTCGCGCAGCTCGGCTGCATCGCGTGCCACACGCTGCCTGGCGGTGACCCCGACGCGGCGCGCGTTCCGCTCGCGCACGTCGCGCGGAAGTTCTTTCCCGGCGCGCTCGCCGAGTTCCTCGCGGCGCCGGCGGCGCGGCACCCGTGGACGCAGATGCCCGACTTCGGCCTCGACGGGAACGAATGCGCCGACATCGCGGCGTTCCTCGTCGCGCGCGCGACGGCGGCGGGCGGCGCGGCCCGTGCCTCCGGCGCGACGGGTGCGACCGCCGTCGGCGACGCGAAGCGCGGCCGCGAGGTCTACTCCGCTGCCGGCTGCTTTGCGTGCCACGGTCCGGCGGGCGACGACGGCGACGCAGCGGCGTCACCCGCGCGCAACGCCGCACCGGCAGTCGCGGAC
>JAEYTU010000123.1 GCA_023433825.1 Planctomycetota bacterium | reverse complement strand
CGCATCGCGCGCAGCAGCGCGCCACCGAGATCGGCTTCCGGTGCCAACTCGGGATCACGCACGACCGGCGCGCGCCAGACCGCCTCGCGGAGCCGGCGCGGGACGCCCTTGTGCAGGAAGTGCAGGTCGAGGTCGCCGAACACGGTGCCGGAGTGACGGATCACCAACCGTCCGGTCTCGGTGAACCGACCGAGCACGGTCGCCTCGACGTCCTCCTCGCGGCACAGCTCGAGCAAGCGCGGCAACTTCTCGGGCGGAACGGCGAGGACCATCCGTTCTTGCGCCTCGCTGATCCAGATCTCGTACGGCGCGAGGCCGGCGTACTTCAGCGGCGCCTCCGCGAGTTCGACGTCGGCGCCGAGCCCTTCGGCCATCTCGCCGACGGCCGACGAGAATCCGCCGGCGCCGCAGTCGGTGATCGACGAGAACAGGTCCTCGGCGGCCGCGAGCAGTACGAGGTCCATGACCTTCCGCTCGGTGATCGGATCGCCGATCTGGACGGCGCCGCTGCTGACGGTCTCGCTCTCGGTGTGCAGTTCGAGCGACGAGAACGTCGCGCCGTGGATTCCATCGCGCCCGGTCCGTCCGCCGACCGCCACGATCGCGTCGCCCGGCCGCGCCTGCTTCGCGACTCGGTGGCGCGGCAGCATGCCGACGTTGCCGACGTAGACGAGCGGGTTGCCGACGAAGTCCGGGTCGAAGTGGATCGAACCGTTGACGGTCGGGATCCCCATCGGGTTGCCGTAGTCGCGCACGCCGGCGACGACGCCGCGCAACACTTGCAGCGGATGGAGGCAGCCCTTCGGCACGCCGTCCTTTTGCATGTCGATCGGCGCCAGACAGAAGACGTCGGTGCTCGCGATCGGTCGCGCACCGAGACCGGTGCCGAGAATGTCGCGGATCACGCCGCCGACGCCGGTGCCGGCGCCGCCGAACGGCTCGATCGCCGACGGATGGTTGTGCGTCTCGACCTTGATGCAGACGCAGTCCTCGTCGTCGAACGTGACGACGCCGGCGTTGTCGACGAACACGCTGACACACCAATCGCGATCGAGCGTGTGCGTGACGTGGGCGATCGTCTCCTTCAGCAGGTTGTCGATCTCACGCCCCTCGAACCGGATCCGCCCGGTCAGCGTCTTGTGCTTGCAGTGCTCCGACCAGGTCTGCGCGAGCGTCTCCAGTTCGATGCGCTCCGGCTCGCGGCCGACCTCGCGGAAGTGCGCCTGGATCGCGAGCATCTCGGCCTCGTCGAGGGCGAGCCCGCCGTCGCGGCTCAGCCGGACGAGGCCTTCGGCATCGAGTTCGCGCAGCGGGACCTCGTGCCGGCGCAGGTCCGGCGCGCCGCCGGGACCCGGCAATCCGACCGGCCGCCGATCGACGAGGACTTCGTGGATGACCGGGTTGGCGATGCTGCGGCAGGCGGCCGCGAACAGCGCCGCGCCAGGGATCTCCGCGTCGAGTTGGTAGAAGCGATAGGTGCCGGTCATCGGCGTCGGCAGGCCGCTGTCGCCGAGCGTCTTCCGCACCGAGTGGGCGACCGGATCGGTGACCCCGGGCAGCGGCTGCACGGCGACCGTGCGTGGCGTCGACGGTGCCTCTTCCCCCGGTGCGAAGATCCGGAACTGATCGCCGATCGGATCGGCGAGAACTTCGGTCGCGAACCGCTCGACCTGCTCCCGCGCCAACTCGGCGCCGATCAGGAAGCCACGCCAGCACCGGACTTCGCCGTGCACGCCGAGACCGGCGCCCTCCAGTGCGACCTTCGCCGCGCTGCCTGCCGGGTCCGGCAACCCGTCTCGTGTCGACACTTCGATCCGCCATGCATCCATCGCGGCGCACGATGCCGGAGCCACGGAACGGACACAAGCGATCGTGAAACGCGCGCCGTGCGTCATCCTCGCGCCGTCGGAATCGTCGTTCGAGCGCGCGACGGAGATGGCTAGACTGCCGCGCTTCCCTGCCGGAGGCATCGTTTTGTCCGAGACGCAGACCCAGAAGCCCGTCGATCGCCTGAAGGACGGACTCGCGTTCGAGCGGCCGCTCCTCGAACTCGAACAGAAGGCGCAAGAACTGCGACGTCTCGCGCTGACGACGCACCTCGACCTGCGCAGCGAGGTCGAAGCGCTCGAGGCGCGGTTGCAGCGGCAGACCGCGGAGGTCTACGCGAACCTGACGGCATGGGAACGCGTCCACGTCGCGCGTCACCCCGACCGGCCACTGACGTCCGACTACATCCAGTGGATGGTCGAAGACTTCGTCGAGCTGCACGGCGATCGCGTCTACGGCGACGACCAGGCGATCGTCACGGGCCTCGCAACGGCGAAGGGGATGCAGTTCCTGCTCGTCGGGCACCGCAAGGGCAAGACCGTCAAGGAGCGCTTGGCGTGCAACTTCGGCTGCGCACACCCCGAGGGCTACCGCAAGGCGCTCGGCAAGATGCGCCTCGCCGAGAAGCTCGGCATCCCGATCGTCACGTTCATCAACACGCCGGGCGCCTACCCGGGCATCGGCGCCGAGGAACGCGGCCAAGCCGGTGCGATCGCGCGGAACATCCTCGAGATGTTCTCGCTGCGGGTTCCGATCGTCGCGATCGTCATCGGCGAGGGCGGTTCGGGAGGTGCGCTCGGGATCGGAATCGGCGACCGCGTCGGCGTCCTGGAGAACGCCTACTACTCCGTGATCTCGCCGGAGGGCTGCGCCGCGATCCTCTGGAAGAGCGGCGAGAAGGCGCCCGAGGCCGCCGAGGCGCTGAACCTGACCGGTCGCGATCTGCTGCGACTCGGACTGATCGACAAGATCATCCCGGAGCCGCTCGGCGGCGCGCATCGCGACCCGAACGGGACCGTGCAGACGGTCCGCGATCAGGTGCTCGCATGGCTGACCGAGTTGAAGGCGATCCCGGTTCCGGAGTTGCTCGACGCGCGGTTCGAGAAGTTCCGTCGGATGGGGATGCCGGTCACCGGGTGAGCGCGAGAACGTCAGCTTCGAACTCACCCTCTGTGAGCTCACCGCCGCGCCCCGCGCGACGTAGACCGCGACAGTCGCGCACGCGGAGCGGCCACGAGCGCCGCTTCCCCGGAAACGAGCCGTCCGGGGCGACGAGGATCCGATGAGCCGCGCCCGCGAGAAGACGAAGTCCCCGATGCGTCCGCTGTCCCGCCCCCTGCACGAGCACGACTTGCTGCTGTCGTCTGCGACGCCGACCCCGGCGGACCAAGCCGGACCGACGGACGCCGACCTGGTCCGCTTCGCACTCGCCGGTCGCGCCGACGCGTTCGCCGATCTGGTCGCCCGCTACCAACGGAAGGCGTTCTGGATCGCATTCCACGTGCTCGGTCGGGTCGAGGACGCGCGCGATGTCGTCCAGGAGTCGTTCGTTCGCGTGTTCCGCTCGTTGGAGAGCTTCGACTTCGGTCGGAACTTCTACACGTGGTTCTACCGAATCGTCATGAACCTCTCGATCGACGCGCTTCGCAAGTCGCGGACGTCCCGCGCGGGTGCGCTCGACGACGTCGTCGAGTTCCTGGCGGAAGGCGCCGGCGAGGCGACGGCCGAGGACCGCCGCGAGACGCAACGCCTCGTCTGGCAGGTCCTCGAGACGCTGGACTACAAGTTCAAGTCGGTCCTCGTGCTGCGCGACATCCACGGACTCAGTTGCCGCGAGATCGCACCGATCCTGAAGGCCACGCATGCGACGGTCCGGTGGCGTCTCCATCGCGGCCGCCAGATGTTCCGTGAGCAGTGGGACCGGCTCGCGAAGGGCTGGGAGGACTGACCGCGCGTGAACCGCTTCCGACCACCCACGCACCGCGACCCAGCGCCCGACGCGGCGAGGTCGTGTCGTCGCATCGACGAACTGCTGCCGACGTTCGCCGGCGGTGAGCTCGACGTGCGTTCGGTGGCCGAGGTGTTCGCGCATCTGCGTGGGTGCGAGCGATGCCGGGCAGAGGCGGCCGCGTTCCATGGCGTCCGCGAACGACTCGCGGCGTTGGAGGCGCAAGCCGCGCCGCCTCGGTTCTTCGACGACTTGCACGCATCGATCCTCGCCCGCGTCGCTGCATCGTCCGACGCACCCCGTCGGCGCGGGATCGCAGCCGCCGTGCGGCGCTTCGTTCGGCGGCCGGTGTGGGCCGGTGTCGCTGCGGTCCTCGTCGTCGCCGGAATCAGTTACGCGATCCGACTCGCGACGCCGGGACCCGGTGACCTGCTGGACCCCGACGGCCGCACGTGGTCCGTCGACGGCGCGACGACGCGCGACATCGATCCGGCGACCCGACTGCGTCCGCTCGGCTACCGGAGCCTGCCGATCGACCCGACCGATCAGACTTCGACGCGGGCCGATGCGAAATGGCCGCGGTCCGAAGCGCAGTGGCAAGGACTTCGCGGGCGTGGCGCGTTGCTGCGGCGACTCGTCCACCCGAGCGCCGAGATCGACGTCGACGACACGTCGCTCGTGCGCGAGCCCGCGAGCTCACCGGACACGCGATCGTCCACGCGCTGATCGCCGCCGCAGGCCGACGTCGCGTCAGAGCGTCGGATTTCGCGGCTCGGGCTCGGTCTGCAATCGCGCACGGCGGCCGAGCCGCCAACCGATCACCGCCCATCCGAACGCGAGCGGGATCGCCACGAACGCAGCCCAACCGAAGTCGACCAACGCCCGTACGCCGCGGAAGACCTGTTCGCTGAGCGCATCGCCGCCGCGGTAGACGACCGAATCGAGGAACGACTTCGACTTGTAGCGCAGCTCGCTCGGCTGCCCGGTCCACAGCACCTCGCGCGCCGGCTTCTCGAACGCGTAGTGCGCCGACTGGCGGACGACGTAGATCACGGCGACGACGGCGAGCGTCGGCACGGCACCGAGCACGCCGAACCCGATCGCGGTGGCGAGCGGCACGGCGACGAGCAACGCCGTCACGCCGAGCCGAGGCAGCACCGCGCCGGTCGCCGTCAACTGCAGCGTCAACGCACCGACGTTGATCCACGTCTCGATCGTGGCGAAGAACGCCGCGCGCGCGTTCGTGTCGTCGAGCAGCGTGCTCGCCAGCTCGCGCCGCAGGAAGTACAGGAACGTCGACGTCGTCGCGTAGAGGACGACGTACAGCGCATACAGCGACAGGAACGGCGACCGAAACACCGCGCGGGCGCCTTCGAGCACACCCGGGTTTCGGTCGCGTTCGTCGCCGATCCTCGCGGTTTCCGGGTGCCGCGCCGCGAGTCGTCGCGCCGACCATCGCGCGCACTCGAGATACAGGATCGCCGCCCACAGCATCTGCGACGCGCCGAGCCGCTCGACGAGCCATTGCACGGTCGACGCCCCGACGATCGCGCCGAGCGTCCCGCCGGCGGCGATGAAGCCGAACACGCGCAGCGCCTGGTCGGTCCGGAAGACGTCGGACACGAACCCCCAGAACAGGGCGACCAGGACGACGTTGACGACGCTGACCCAGACGAAGAACGCGACGGCGAGCCACGGGGGGACGTTCGCGCCGAAGCTCGACGTCGCGAGCCAGAATCCGGCGAGCGCGACGCTCGCGACCCGGAACATCGACGGCACGAGTCGGCTGCGCGGGTACCGGTCGACCGCGGCGCCGATGACCGGCGTCAGCGCCAGCAGCACGCCGAACGTGATCCCGAACAACCCCGGCAGCGAGTCGATGTCGCCGGCCGCCGCCATCGCGTCGCGGAGCGGTTTGACGACGTAGTTCGTCGCCAGCAGCAGGAAGAAGCTGGCCGTCGCGAGCGCGACCGATGGGCTCTCACCCGGCCGCAGATCGACGAATCGCGCGACGAGGCGGGCTGCGGGGCGAGGCATCGGCGCGTGTTACGGACGGCGGCGTGCGACTGCCAGCGCGGACCGCGTGACGGCGGCCGCGACGCCGACGCGCCGTTCCAAGGTCAAGCGTCCGACCCCGGAATGCCGATGGCGCCGGCCGGAGGATCGAATGACAGAGGCGTTTCCGCTGCCGACCACGCAGATCCACAACTGGGTCTGCTACCTGACGGCGCGCTGCAACTTCGCGTGCGACTACTGCATCCAGAAGCCGGGCATGGTCCCCGGCCAGAAGCGGAAGCCGTGGGGACGCTACCAGGAGCTGAGCGGCCGCCAGTGGGTCGAAGCGCTGAACGCGTTCCCGGTCCGTCCCGAGCACCCGCTGATCCTGACCGGCGGCGAGCCGTCGCTGCACAAGGACTTCTTCTTCATCGCGTCCCGTCTCGAGGGCTACGACCTCGACATGACGTCGAACCTGACGTTCGACATCGACGCCCTCGCGCGCGAGATGCGCGCCCACGGGAAGACGTTCAAGACGAGCTTCCACACCTACCACCCGAAGTTCATCACGCCGGAGAAGTGGCTCGACCAGGCCGAACGGCTGCGCGACAGCGGCATCGTCGACGCGCCGACGTTCTCGATGGTCAACCTGAAGCGGTTCCCCCACTTCCGCGACGACGAGCACGACCGCAACGTGCAGGCGCTCGTCGAACTCGCGAACCGGCGCGGGCTGCTCTACCAGTGGAACGAGTTCCGCGGCCCGCACATGGGGAGCCCGTTCGATCGGACGCGAACCCAGTCGATCGACTGCACGAGCGCGTGGGTCAACGTGGCTCCGGACGGCGAGATCTTCAATTGCCAGTACCACCTGACCGTCCGCAAGAACGCGTTCGGCAACCTGACGCAGATCGACGCGTGCCGCCCGCTGCCGCAGTTCGGCACGTTCTTCGGCTGTGGCGACTTCGGGATGTGCGACCCGTGCCACGAGAACTCCGGTCACGGCGCCTTCCGCGACGCCGACGGTCGGATCTTCCGCCGCACGGCCGACGACGACCGCGTGTACCTGAAGTGGATGGACCCGGCTGCGATCCGGGCCGTCGCGAAGCGGTACTTCGTCGGCGGCGACACGACGGCCGCGAAGCAGACGCTGCTCGCTGCCGCCGGCAAGGAACGCGAGACCGGGGCGATCGCAGCCGAGACCTGGGCCGACCTCGGCGTGACCCTCTACGAATGCGGCGAACGCGCACAGAGTCTCGCGGCGCTGCTGCAGGCGATCGAAGGCGGGGTGACGCGGCTGGAAACGGTCGCATCGGCATTGATCGTCGCCCGCGAACTCGATCACCGTGCCGCGGCCATCCGCGTCGTCGACGCGGCGATCGGCGTCGACGAGCGGCAGCGGATCGAGCAGGCGCTGGAGGCGACGTTCGTCGATCCCTCCCCGACGGTTCGCTGATCGATGTCCCGCGTGACCGACATCCTCGTTCGCTATCGCGGCGCCTGGGGTCTCGGCGACCTGCTCTGTTCGGACCCGATGATCGAAGGGCTCCGCGAGCGCCACGGCCCCAACGCGCGGATCTGGCTCTCGGGGCACGCCGGGAACGTCGCGCACCGCGAAGACGTCCGGCTGGACCCCCCGGCCGGTCTGATCCCCGACGTCACGGTGAACGTCGACCTGTTCACGCACATGACTCCGGAGGCCTACGGCGTGCTGGAGGCGATGCCGAGCCTGATCGACCACATGTGCTCGTATGCCGGCGTCACCCCCGCCGATCGGCGGCCCCGCCTGCACCTGACGGAGGCCGATCGGGACGCCGCGCGCGCGACCGGCGTCGAACGGCTTCGACGTCCGCGGATCGCGCTCTGCACCGACTACCTCGACCCGCTGCGCCACTGGCCGGCCGAACGCTGGCGCGAGGTCGCGACCGTCCTCGCGGACGCCGGGTTCTCGCTCGTCGAACTCGGCGCGAAGGATCGGCTCGGGATCGGGCTCGACCTCGTCGGGCGGGTCCCGATCCGGGTCTCGGCCGCGGTTCTCGAGCACTGCGATCTGTTCCTCGGGCACAACTCCGGCCTGTTCCACTACGCGCAGGCTGCCGGCGTCCCGTGCGTGACGCTGTTCTCGCTGGCGACGCCGTCGCGGTTCGTCCATCCCGGCGCCCGGGTGCATCCGGTTCAGGCGAACTGGCTGCCGTGCATCGACTGCATGACGCGGCGCTTCGCGTCGATGGCGCGCAGCGGCTGCATCGCGCAGCCGCGCGGTCGCTGCATGGCCGAGATTTCGGTCCAGATGGTGCTCGACGTCGTCGCCAGCGCTCTCGAGGAGCTCGCGGCGACCAGCGAGCGCACGACGACGCACGCGTCAAGACTGGGAGTTGCAGCGCGGCGGGGCTTCCTCTAGGTTCCGCCGCGTCCCGCCTTCCCTCCCGTCGCTGCTCGAAGCGCGCGTGGGGGAAGTCGAAGACGGAAGCAAGCGACCACGTTCGGCCTCACGGCCGGACTGGACTTCCTCCGGCGCAATCCGGAACCCAGCGGCTCGGCGCAGAACTCCTCGGTGCCGAGCCGCATTTCTCTCGGCGCCGCGTCGCGATCCCGTCTCGCGATCCCGTCTCGCGATCCCTTCTCGCGATCCGGTGCCGCGATCCGTTGTCGCGGTCACTCGCCGGGACCGACCTTCGCGGTCACTCGCCGCCGGCGCAGTTCGCCAGCACGATCGCGATACCGGCGCTGAACGCCAGGATGCCG
>JAEYTU010000031.1 GCA_023433825.1 Planctomycetota bacterium | reverse complement strand
CGAGCCGTCGTCGACGAGCAGGATCTCGACGTCGCGGTGGGTCTGCGCGATCGCCGAGTCGATCGCCTCGCCGACGATCGCCGCGTCCTCGCGGTGGTAGGGGACGACGATCGTGACCTTCGTCGTCGCGCTGTTCGGCACCGCCGGCAGTCGGCCGCGGCCGCGGTGCTTGGCGACGGTCCGTTCGATCGCGGCCACGTAGCGAGACGGTTCGCTGATCTCGCGGATCCGTCGTGCCGCTTGCGCGCCGATCGCGTCGAGCCGCGGCAGTGCGGCCGCCACGTCTTCGCGAATCACACGGACGAGGTCGTCGGCGTCGGCGCCGTCGACGAGGAAGCCCGAGTGACCGTGCTCGATCATCTCGGCCATGCCGCCGTTGCGACCGCCGACGACGACGCGCGCGTTCGCCATCGCCTCGATGCACGTGTTCGGCCAGTTGTCCCACGGCGACGGCAGCACGACGACGTCGGCGGCGCGCAATCGCGCCAGCATCTCGGTGCGCGGCAGCGGCGGCGTCAGCGTGACGTTCGGCACCGCGCGGCGCCGCAGCCACGCGACCTCGCTGTCGTGGAACGGCGACGTCGGGCCGTCGCGACCGATGCACTCGATCGACAGCTCGGGCATCGCAGCGAACGCCTCGACGATCCGTCGGATGCCCTTCCGCGGTTCGAGTCGGCCGAAGAACAGGAACCTAACGTCGGTCAGCTGCGCGCGCGGCGGCGGCGGCGGCGGCGGCGCGTCGAGCGCCATCGGGTAGCGGACGACGTCGGCGAAGTCGGCCGGCAGCCGCAGGCGTTGCGCGACGAGTTCGGCGAGCCGCGTCGACGGCGACCAGACGACCGGTGCGCTGCGGATCGTCTCGTCCTCGAGCACGGCGATCTCACGCACGGACGGTCCCATGACGTGCAGCGCTTCGTTCCACTGCCAGCATTCGTGCGTCGGCGAGTGCAGCACGACGGCGACGACGGCGTCGCCGAGACTGCCGAACAGCCGCTGCTCGGGAACGGCGACCGCGCCCGGCGCCTCGTAGTCGGGGAACTCGACGTAGTCGAACGCGACGCCGCTGCCCTTCAGCAGGTCGAACGCGAGTTGCGCGAACCACAGCGATCGGCGCGCGAGTGCGAAGCGGACCTCGTGGCGCGGCGTCGTGGCGTCCTCGACGAAGAGGACGTTCGTGAATGCGTCGTGCGCGCGCAGTGCGTCGACCTGGTGCGTCGCCGGCGCGGCGGTCACGAGCCACACTTCGTGTCCTGCCGCCTTCAGTGCGCGCCCGGCTTCGACCACGTAGGTGCCGATGCCGCCGCCGCGAAAGCCGGCGACCTCGTGACTGACCAGGGCGATCCTCATGCGTGCGGCGGGTTCTATCGGGACGCCCGCTCTGGGACATCGAGCGTTTTCGTCGGTCGTCGTGCGTGCCGATACAGTCGCCGCGTCCGCACGATGCCGCAGCGCCTAGCCATCACCGCCGTCCTCTGCACGCTCGACCGCGGTCCGGACGTGGCGGTGACCGTGCAGTCGATGCTCGATCAGCAACTGCCGCGCGACCGCTTCGAAGTGCTGCTGATCGACAACGGGTCGACGCCGGAGAACCGCGCGATCCTCGAGGAACTCGCCGTGCGGCACGCGCCGACGGTTCGCTACGTGCGTGAGGAGGAACGCGGACTCAGCCACGCCCGCAACCGTGGGATCGCCGAGGCCCGCGGTGCGTTGATCGCGTTCGCCGACGACGACGCGCGCGTGACGCCGACGTGGCTGTCGACGTATGTCGACGCGTTCGCGCGCGAACCCGGGGTCTCGGTGCTCGGCAGCAAGGTCGAACTGGTGCACACGGTCGCGCGGCCGGATTGGGTCGAGGACTGGCTGCTGCCGTACCTCGGCGCGTTCGATCGCGGCGACGCGCCGCGGCCGCTCGATGCGCTCGACGGGCCGCGTGGCGGGAACATGGTGTTCCGGCGCGAGGTGTTCGACGCGATCGGTGGGTTCTCGCCGGCGTTCGGCAGGCGGCCGGGGTCGTTGATCAGTCTCGAGGAAGTCGAGATCTGCGCGCGCGCCGAGGCAGCGGGGTTCCGGCTCGGCTATGTGCCCGGCGCGCCGTTGCTGCATCTCGTCGAAGCGGTCCGCTATCGCGACGACTGGTTCCGGCGGCGACTGCACTGGCAGGGGCGTTCGCTCGCGATGTTCGACGCCGTGCGCGGCGGGCGCTGGCGCTTGCTGGCGCGGTTGCCGGGGCAGTTGCGGCGGGCGTTGGTGCGGTTCGGCCTACGACGACAGGTGCCGTTCGGCTACGTCGTCGGCGCCGTGCGGCTGCTCCTGCGGCTCGACCGCGTGCCGGTCAGCGAAGCACCCAGAACGCCCCCCCGAGCGCCAGCGCACTGACGAGCACGGTCGCCGCAGCGGCGACGACGACCGGTCGCGCGCCGGCGTCGGCGATCCCGCGGAGACGCGTTCGTGCGCCGAGGGCGGCCATCGCCGTCGTCATCGCGAACGTGCAGATCGCGTCGATCACGGGCAAGGCGGACGCCGGCACGACACCGGTCGCGCGGAGTGCAGCCGTCGCCGCGAAGCCGACGACGAACCACGGAATGCTGGCGGCGAGACCGCGCCGGGCGGCACCGGCGGCGACGGCGGCGCGGGCACGGCGCGCGGCGACGATCGACAACGCGACACCGAACGGGACCAGGAACAGGACGCGCGCGAGCTTGACGACGCTCGCCGCGTCGCCGTGCTCGGGGCCGGCCGCGTAGCCGGCGGCGACGGCTTGCGCGACCTCGTGCACCGAACCGCCGACCCAGAAGCCGTAGTGCGCGGCGTCGATGCCGGTCGAAAGTGCTGCAAGCGGACACAGCAGCATCGCGACGGTCCCCAGCAGCGTCACCAGCGCGAGCGCGAGCGTCGCATCGCGTTCGCGGGTGCGAAGCACGGCGTCGGTCGCGGCGACGGCGGCAGCGCCGCAGATCGCATGACCGGCGGCCAGCAGCCACGCGAGATCGGCGGAGACGCGCAGTCGGCGCGCGATCCACAGCGTTCCGGCGATCGTCCCGCCGACGACGACGGCCAGCGCGAACACGCCGCGCGGTCCGAGCG
>JAEYTU010000697.1 GCA_023433825.1 Planctomycetota bacterium | reverse complement strand
AGCGCGAGCAGAACCACGACCAATCGGACCTCGACGCGGAGACCCCGAGCGAGGCCGACGGCAGCGCCGCCGAGGTGCCACTCGCCGAAGCGCCACTCGCCGAGCCCGCCGACGCGGCGGTGGTGGGTGCGGTTGGCGGCGAGGCGCGTGCCGAGGCGCCTGCCGAGGCGCCTGCCGAGGCGAATGTCGAGCTGGTCCGCGCCGCTGCGGACGACCCGGCCGCCGAGTTCGCCGACGTCGACACTCTCGTCGAACCGGCCGTCGCGCACGACGCCGACCCGGACACCGACGACGCGATGGTCGAACTGGCCGCGACGCAGGAAGCCACCGCGACAGGTGCCCCCGGCGACGAACTCGCGGCCGTCGTCCCACTCACCGACCCAGCCGAACTCGGCCGCGTGTTGAGTGCCGTTCTGCTGACGAGTCGCGAGCCGCTGTCGATCTTCCGGCTCGCGCAGATCTGCGATGCGACGCAGCAGGCCGTCCGCGAAGGTCTCGACATGCTCGAGGCCGAGTTCCGGCGCAGTGGTCTGCCGCTGACCGTCGCGCGCACCGACGACACGATTCGCGTGCTGACGCTGCCCGAGGTCGCGCCGTACCTCGAACGTTCGCGGGGCATCAAGAAGGCCGAGCGCCTGTCGCCGGCTGCACTCGAAACGCTCGCCGTCGTCGCCTATCGCCAGCCCGTCATGCGCGTCGAGATCGAAGCGATCCGAGGCGTGAAGGTCGGCCCGATGTTGCGGACCCTGCTGGAGCACAAGCTCGTCACGATCGTCGGCCGCGCCGACGTCCCCGGGCGGCCGCTGCAGTACGGGACGACGCAGCAGTTCCTCGATCGGTTCGGCCTCGCGTCGCTGAGGGACCTGCCGAGTCTGAAGGAAGCGAAGTCACTCGGCTGATCGCGCGCTTGCACGTCGTGCGCACCGATCTAAGATCCCGCCCCGAAATCGAGCGCGTCCCGTTCGTCTAGCCCGGTCTAGGACTCCAGATTTTCATTCTGGCAACACGGGTTCGAATCCCGTACGGGATACCAATCACGCCTCCGCGGGGCCGTTGAAGCCCCGCGGAGCGCGTTTCTCGCTGCGGCCGAATGCGCCGCGCGCCGCGCCGATCACCTGCGTGCGACCCTCCCGCGCGCACCGCTCCCAAGGGCACGCTGTCCCTCGGCGTTCCCGTCGGGCAATCCGCGCCGTCGCATCCCGTGCGCGTTGCGCCGATGCTCCCCGCCTTCCGATTCGAGACCCCAGCCGAAGGTCACCGATGTCACTTCCACGCTCCGTGCCCGTTGTGTTGTTCTGCCTGCTCCCGATCCCGATGGCGCCGGTCGCGACGATCGCGGCGCAAGACGGTCAGAAGCACGACCTGAAGTTCCGCGCCGAGAAGGGCTTCAAGACCTGGTATCGCATCGCCACCACGCAGGAGACCGCGATCCAGATCATGGGCCAGGACATGAACCAGCAGATGGAGCTCGTCCACGAGGTCGAACTCGAGATCACGTCGGTCGCGGCCGACGGCGCCGCCGAGTTCGAGATCCGCTATCTGTCGGCCCGCGGCAGCCTCGAGTTGCCGATGGTCGGACTCGTCGAGTTCGACACGCGCGAGGACGACGACGCGGAGGACGACAACCCGATGTCGTCCCAGGTTCGTCGCGGTCTGACGCAATGGGTCGGCAAGTGTGCGCGCGGCAAGCTCGACGCGAAGGGCCGCCTCGTCGCGATGCCGGGCCTCGCCGAGGGCGTCGCGAAGGCCGCTGGACAGGGCGGCATGGGCCGCACGATGACGGCGCAGTTCACCGACGCGGCGTCGCTGCAGCGGCAGGTCGGTGAACTGTTCGCGCGGTTGCCCGAGAACCCGATCGCGATCGGCGGCAGCTTCGGCGCCGAGGAGACCCACGCGATCGGCGGGGGCACGCGGATGACGACGGTTGCGACCGGCAAGCTCGACAAGATCGACGGCGACGTCGCAGTGCTGACGTTCAAGGGGACGATCACCGCCGCCGCACCGAGCGAGACACCCGACGCGGCCGACGACGGCGACCCCGCAGCGCGCATGCGTCGCAGCATGCGTGTCGAGAACGGCAAGTTCGAAGGTGAGGAGCGCATCGATCGCAAGACCGGCTGGAAGGTCGGCAGCAAGTCGAAGTCGACGATGGCGATGTCGATGGCGAGCCCGATGGGCGGCGAGGAACGCATGCAGATGTCTTCGACGACGACGTCGAACGTCGAGCGCTTGCCCGCCAAGCCCGCCGGCGCGAAGGCTGCTCCGGCCCCGGCTCCGGCGACTGGCGCCGACAAGTCGACCGACAAGGCGCCCGCGAAGTCGTCCGGCGACGGCCGGTGATCGTCGCGCGTGGAACTGCTCCGCAACGCCGACGTCCACGCGCCGCACTCGCTCGGAATCCGTGACCTGCTGCTCGGCGGCGGACGCGTCCTCGCGATGGCGCCGACGCTGCCGCCGCCACCGCCCGAGTACGGCGTTCGCATCACCGACTGCGAAGGTCGCCGCCTCGTCCCGGGGTTCGTCGACGGCCACGCGCACCTGACCGGCGGTGGCGGTGAGGCCGGGTTTCGGACGCGCGTTCCGGCGTTGACGCTGTCGGCGTTCACTCGCGCCGGAATCACGACGGCGGTCGGACTGCTCGGCACCGACGACGTCGCGCGTTCGACGGCCGAATTGCTGGCGACGGCGAAGGCGCTCGCCGAGGAGGGACTGACGACCTTCTGTTGGACCGGCGGGTACCACGTGCCGCCGACGACACTGACCGGCAGCGTGCGCGGCTC
>JAEYTU010000696.1 GCA_023433825.1 Planctomycetota bacterium | reverse complement strand
GTGTGGGCCATACAGCGCGTGGCGGCCCAGCGTCGGACCCTGTCCGGCCGGCAGACGCCGCGCGCCGTCGTTGCGCGCGACCAACACCGCGAGCTCGTCACCGCGCAGATCGCCCGCCGGCCAGTCGAGCGAGCTGTCGACGACGATCCGATACGGCTGCCCACCGGCGAGTGCGTTGAAGTACGCGGTGTGCCGCGGGAACGCCGTGATCGCCGGCACGATCGCAGCGACACACGCCACGAGCGCGACGACACGCGCGACACGACCACGGACGAACGCGGCGACCGCACCGCGCGCGGCGAGGATCGCGAGCAGCGGCGTGACGGCGAGCGCATATCGAACGCCCCCTTGCAGCGACGAGAACAGCGACGGGTACCCGACCGGGATCACGATCGCGGCGGCGAACAGCACCTTCGCCGTCGCGGGCCATGGCGGCCCGCGCAGTAGTCCGAGCGCACCGATCAGCAGCAGCACGAGGAACCCGAGCGGCAACTTCACGCCGAACGCGACGACGTAGTACGCCGGGTCTCCGTGACCGAAGCGGCCGAGGAACATCGACTCGTACGGCTGTTCCGACTGCCACTTCTGGAAGTCGATGCCGCGGACCCACGGATCCGGGAGCACGGCGAGCAGCGCCGCACCGCCCGGAACGTTCGCGAAGCCGCGAACCGCGCCACTGATCGGACTCGCGCGTGGATCCTGCGGATGCAGGACCTCGCCCGGCGGCGGCGTGCGCACCGCATACCCACCGGCGCGGAACGCGTAGCACGCATGCAGCACGACCGTCGCGACGACCGCGACGACGAGCAGCGCGAACGGGATGCGCCGTCGAAGCGGCGACGCGACCAACGCGACGAGCAGCACCGGGATCAGCAGCAGCGCGAGGTACTTCGTCGCCAGCGCGAGACCGAGTGCGACACCGACACCGACGAGCCGCCACGGCGTCGGCTCGCGCAGCCACGCCCACGCCGCGCGGACGACGACGAGTTGCAGCGCCGTCAGCGCCGTGTCGGCGGTCATCAAGCAGCCGTTCGCCAGCAAGATCGGATTCGCCGTGTGCAGCACGAGCGCGACGAGGCCGGCGCGCGGCCCGAACAGGTCGCGACCGAGTGCGAACGTGCACCACGCGGCCAGCGCGGCGAACGGCAGCATTCCGAGCCTTCCGGCGAATCGGTAGCCGTCGATCGGTTCGACCGGCACCAGCCACTCGGCCGCGAGTTGGGTCGCGTGGTACGGCAGCGGCCCGTGCAGGACCGCGTGGAAGACGTCGAAACGCAGCGTCTCGCGGATCGCGACGGCGGCGCGCAGATAGAACGGTTCGTCGACGGTCCACGGCCGCACGGCCGCGAGCCACGCGAGCACGCCGACGTGAACGACGATGACCGCGACGGCGATGGCCGTCGTTCCGAGGCGGAAGCTGCGCACCGCGCCTTCTTTATCCGACGGGGCGCGCGATCGCCGTCGCCGGTTCCGGCGCCGCGGCCAGCGTCAGCACGAAGCGCGCACCGCCGCTGCTGGCGTCCTCGCAGCGAATCGTCCCGCCGAGGTGCTCGACGATGCTCTTGCCGATCGCGAGGCCGAGCCCGGCACCGGCCGGCTTCTCGGTCAGCGGATCGCCGATCTGGAAGAAGCGCTCGAACACCTTCTCCTGCAACGCGAGCGGGATGCCGGGGCCGTCGTCGGCAACGGCGACCGTGACCGCGTCGCGTTCGCGTTCGACCTCGACGACGACGTGGCCGCCGGGCGCGGTGAACTTCAACGCGTTGTCGAGCAGCCGGCTCAGGACCTTTGTCAACTGGCGCTGATCGGCCATCGCGACGACCGGCGCGCCGTCGACGGCGAGGCGGAGTTCGATCTCCTTCGCCCGCGCCGACTGCGCGAACGCGTCGACGGCGAGCTGCGCGACCTTGCCGACGTCGACCGGATGCGCGGCGACGGTGATCTCGCCGGTCTCGAGCTGGTTGTACTCCAGCACGTCGTCGACGAGCCGCGCGAGGCGCCGGCCCTCGGCCAGGATGATCCCGGCGAACTCGGCGATCTCCGGTGCATGCGCGGTCGGCATCTGCGTCAGCAGCTCGGCGAACGAGACGACGTTCGTCAGCGGCGTCCGCAGCTCGTGCGAGACCGACGACAGGAACTCGTCCTTCATCCGCGCGACGGCGAAGTTCTGCGTGACGTCGATCAGCACGATGACGTGGCCGCGGTCCTCGCCGGTGCGCGGCGAACGAACGCGCGCGACGGCGACGTCGAGTCGGCTGCGTTCGAACGGCACGCCGCGCAGCGTCGTCGTCGTCTCGCCGCGGCGTTCGAGGTCGGCCACGGCGTCGCGCAGCGTCGCGGCGACCCCGGTGCGCACGGCTTCGTCGAGTCCGCGGCCGAGTGCCTGCGCCGGATCGTCGGCGAGGTAGCGTTCGGCGGCTTGGTTCGCGAGCACGAGTTCGCCTTCGCGGCCGACGACGAGCACGCCTTCGCCGAGCGACTGCAGGACCGAGTGCACGCGATCGAACGCGATCTCCAGCGACAGCAGTCCGGCCTGCGACTGACGCTGCCGCTCGTGCAGGAACGACGACGCGTCGTTGACGGCGCGGACGAGCGCGCACGACAGCGGGGATCCGAGCTCGGGGACGCGGCCGATCGCGCCGGTCGCCCGCAGGTCGCGGACGGCGGCCAGGATCTGCTGCATCGGCGTCACGTAGGCGGCGCGGAACGCGCTGCGCGTTCGCCGGAACCCGATCGCCGTCGCGAGGGCCGCACCGACGACGGCGAATCCGACGGCCGCGATCGGCGCGCCACCGGCGATCGCGCCGAGCCCCGCGCTGGCCGCGACGGCGACGACGAGCAGTGGCGGCAGTGCGACCGGAGGAACCCGCAGGCGCTGCACTTGCGGTGCGGCGCCTTCGACGGATCCAGGGGCCGGGGGACGGGTAGGGAAAGGCATCGGAACGTTCGCTGTGATCGGCCGCCGCACGCACCGCGCTGAAGCTCGCGACCCGGCCCTGCCGATGAGCGGTCCACCATGGGCTGCACCAACACCGGATGCTCGCGTGCCGCGAAGCACGTTCGCTCGTCGACATCGAAGCTCACGGCATCCGGACCCGAACGCTCGCTGGTCCGCGCAGCGCGACGGCTGGCGTTCGCAGTCGCACTCGTCGCCGGCATCGCGCCGGCGCAAACCCCGCCCGCCGGAGCGACGCCGGCCGCTCGCACCCCGACCACCGAGATCCCCGGCGAACGGCTGCTGCCGCGCGACGTCGCCGCGATCGCCTGGTTGCGCGCGACACCGGCGGCGCGCGAGGCGTTCGAGGCCAGCGCCATCGCGCGTCTGTGGGAGTCGCGTCCTGGCGACGCCGAGCATCCGCTGCGCGAACTCGCGCGCCGAATCACCGATGCGACCGGTCTCGACCAGCGCATCCAACGCGCCTGCCTCGCCGGCGGCATCACGCTCGCGGCGCTGCCGCGGGAAGGCGGCTACGGCTGGCTCGCTGCGATCGTCTGTGGCGACGAGACCGAGACGCTGCGGAACGCGCTCGGACGGATGCGTGAGACGGCCGTCGCCACCGGCGGCAGCATCCGCAACGAGATCGTCGACGGCGTCGAACTCTGGCAGGTCCGCATCGATGCGCAACGCGCCTACGCCTACGCCGTGCACGAAGGTGTCGTCGTCGTCGGCGACGACCCGCGGACCGTCGAGTCGGCGGTCCGTCGCGGCCGCAAGCAGGACACGCCGAGCCTCGTCGAAGCGACGGCGCTGCGCGCGCTGCAGACCTGGACCGCCGGCGACGCGCCGCTGCTGACGATCCTCGGCCGCGATCCCGACGCACTGCGGTTCGTCGTCGCGACGACGATCGCGGATCCGGTCACGCGGAGCCTCGTCGAACGCACGCTGCGGTCGCAGCGCATCGGCGGACTCGGACTCGCGATCGGCCTCGAACGCGATCGACTCGTCGTCCGTCACCACGTCGCCGCGCCGTCGCCGCGCCCCGGTGCCCTCGGGCGACTCGTCGACGCCCAGGTCACGACGGCGCCGTCCGCGACCGAAGTGCCGCCGGAGGCGATCGCGTTCACGGTCGGGATGGCCCCGGTCGGCGAGCTGCTGCGCGAGACGCTCGGCGCGCTGACGGCGCTGCCGACCGACGCCAAGCAGACACGGACCGCGTGGCACGAACTCGCGACGAAGGCCGCTTCCGGGCCGCTGGCCGACGCGTTCTCCGGACTCGCCGATCGATTCGTCGTCGTCGAATGGGCGCCGTCGGAATCCGGCGCGCAGAACCTCGCCGTCTTCGTCGACACGGCGTCCGAGGCCGTTCTGCGGACGTCGGTCGATGCACTGCTGGAACCGCTCGGGCAGAAGGTCTCGAAGCAGTCGATCGGCGCACACACGGTCCACCACCTGCTCGGCGTCGCCGAGTGGCTGCCGAGCGGCGCGACGCTGTCGATCGCCCGGCGCCGCCTCGTCGTCGCGACGTCGGAGACTGCGATGCGTGCCGCGCTCGCGCAGCTCGATCAACCGCGAACGCACGCTGCCGCGGCCGAGGTCGTCGCCGACCTCGCGGCCGGCGTCCGGATCGCGAGCTGGTCCGAGATGGCGCAGCCG
>JAEYTU010000693.1 GCA_023433825.1 Planctomycetota bacterium | reverse complement strand
ACCGCGTCCTCGTCAGCATCAAGAACGCGCTCCGACTGGCCGACCTCGCGAGCGAGAACACGGCGCTGCGTGAGGAGTTGTCGCGCGAGTACCGGCTGCTCGGCGAGAGCGCCGCGATCGGCGAAGTTCGCCGGATCGTGCAACGCGTCGCGCCGACCGAAGCCACGGTCCTGATCACCGGTGAGAACGGCACCGGCAAAGAACTCGTCGCCCGCCAGATCCACGGCCAGTCGAAGCGCGGCAATCGACCGTTCGTCGCGCTGAACTGCGCCGCGATCCCGAGCGAACTGATCGAGAGCGAGTTGTTCGGTCACGAACGTGGCGCGTTCACCGGCGCGAACACCGCACGCCGCGGTCACTTCGAAGCGGCGGACGGTGGAACGCTGTTCCTCGACGAGATCGGCGACATGGCGCTCGACGCGCAGGCGAAGTTGCTGCGCGCGCTGCAGGAGAAGGTCGTCACGCGCGTCGGCGGTTCGAAGCCGCTGCAGGTCGACGTTCGCGTCGTCGCCGCGACGAACCAGGATCTGCAGGCGATGGTCCAGGAGAAGCAGTTTCGCGAGGACCTGTACTACCGGCTGCACGTGATCCGCATCCACATGCCGCCGCTGCGCGAGCGGATCGAAGACCTCGAAGAACTCGCGCAGCACTTCCTGGTCGAGGCGTGCAAGCGCAACGGACTCGGCAAACGTCGCCTGTCACGCGACGCCGTCGCCTACCTGCGCACACAGACCTGGGCCGGCAACGTTCGCGAGTTGAAGAACCGCGTCGAAGCAGCCGCGATCCTCGCCGAGGCGACCGAGATCCAAGCGGCGGACTTGAAGGCGACCGCCGTCACGACGTCTCCGAGCGGCGTCGGCGCCGACTACTTCCTGATCCCGACGATCGAGGAGTTCCGCGCGGCGATGGAAAAGGAGTTCATCCGCCGCAAGCTGGTCGAGAACGGCGGCAACATCAAACGCACGGCCGAGCGGATCCAGATCCAGCGCAGCAATCTCTACAAGAAGCTGGATCGCTACGGGTTGAAGTAGCCTGCCGCTCGCGACACCGACGACGACCGGTCACTGCCAGGGAACGCCCGCCGAAGACTGTGCGCGGCACCCCCGGCCGGTCACGGCAGCTTCAGCGTCGACTTCAGCTTCAAGTGATCGGGATCGAGCCCCGGATTCGCGGCCTTGATCATCTCGATGTAGCGACCGGCGTCGCGGACCCCGACCTTCGCGACGGCGATCTTCCAGAGGCTGTCGCCGGCGACGACGACGTGCTGGCTCGGCGTCGTGACGAGCGGCTTCGGCTCGGCTCGGGGCGCCGCCGGTGTCGCGGTGCTCGCCGGCGCTGCGGCGGGCGATCCGGTGTTCGGTCGGAACAACATGTCCTGCAGTCCACTCGCGGTCGCCGGTGCGGTCGCCGGGCGCGGCGTCGTGCCGACCGCGGGGCTCGCGACCGGGCCGCGCGGCTCGGCGGCGTGGCGCACGTCGTTCGCCGGCGTCAGGTCGAAGGTGCCGAGCTTGCGCTGCTCGTACTGCGCGAGCAGTTCCTCGTCGTCGATCCACGGCAGGGCGATCGAGCGACCGATCTCCAAGCGGCTGGTCTCGGTCAACGTCTCGTTGAGCGACAGCACGCGCGGCAGCGCGTCGACGGACCCGCACCACTTCTCGACGAGACCGCTCAGCGTGTCGTTCGCCCGAACGACGACGATCCGCGTGTCCATCTGACGAACGTAGGGTCCGAAGACCTCACCGATCGAAGGCTTGCTCACGCGTGCGTCGAGCGGGCGGTCGACCGGGAACCCGTCGCCGGCGCGCTTCGGATCGGCGCCGCCCGGGTTCGCACCCGCGGCCTCGGTGTTCGACGGATTCGCCGTCCCGCCGCCCGTCTGCGCGCGCTTCGTCTCGTCGACCCCGAGCTTCTCGTCGAGCCCGACGATCGTGACGAAGTCGGTCGCGCGCGCGCCGCGATCGGCTTCGTTCGCCGGCGTCGTCTGCGGGTCTTGGTTCGTGAACAGTGCGACCACGAGGATGACCAGCAGCATTGCCGTCACCCCGTAGACAAGGATCGTCTCACTCCGCTTCATCTGCCCCTCCGGGTCCGCCTGCAGCATCCCGCGGCGCGACGCTGACCACGTCGCTCGTGTTGCGAGATGCTTCGATCGAATCGGCGCGGATCCTAGCAGCCCGTGGAAGAACTCGCGAGACTCGCAGTCGCGCGATTCTCGATGCAACGGCCCCCGCGAAAACGCAGGCGAATTGGCGGATTCGGCGAGGCTTTCGCGGGCGGCGGTGCGCGAGAGGCGCACGGCTGCATGGCGCGCCAGTTGTTCAACGGGCTGCGAGGGAACGACCCGCGAATTGCGAGACCCGGCTCGCGCTCGATGCACTCGAACGCGCCCATGAAAGCGCGCGTCGAACGTTCGCCGTCGTCGATCGGCGCGCTTGCAGGTCGTCGATCGACGGCTATCGTCCGGTCCCCGTGCAAGCAGCCATGCGCATCGCCTTCGCGGGACTCGTCGCCGTGAGCCACCGAGTGGTCCCGAGCGGGATGCGCAGCGCGATCGTCTGCGCGATCCTTTGCGCCCTGACCTGCCAGTGTGCGAGCGGCCCGGATCTGTCGGTGACGGCACCATTCGTCGCGCATCCGGACACGCCGATCGAGGTCAGCTACCTGCATCACGAGCGCGACGAGACGTTGTCGGTGCGCAGCGGCCCGGCCCCCACCAACCGACGTCCGTTGCCGAACCAGAAGCCAGTCCGCGTCGAGAACATGCAGATCCTGCTCGACAACCTGGCGCGCATCGGCTTCTTCTCGGCCGCCTCGTCGACGCCGCCCGCGGGCAAGGCCAGCGTGACGGTCGTCGCCGGTGGGACCGTCTGGCGGTTGAACTCGACGGCGCGCAACGAAGCGGAATTGGCGCGGTTCTACGACTCGCTGAACGTGCTCCGCACGCTCTACAACCAGAGCCCCGGCGTCGAAACGTCGACGCAGGTCCGTCCGCTGGACCTCCACCGCCGCGAACTCGAACTTCGCCGCCAGTCGCAACCGACGACGGGAGGGCGCTGACCATGTCGCCCCGGACCGGCGCCGTCGCGATCGTGCCGGTCCGAGTCGGCAGCCAACGGCTGCCCGGGAAAGCGCTGCTGGCCGAGAGCGGCAAACCGCTGTTCTTGCACACCTGGGAACGGACCGTCGCCGCCGGCTGCTTCGACGCCTGTGTCGTCGCGACCGACGACGCCGACGTCGCCGCCGCGGCCGAGCGCGCCGGCGCACCGGTCGTCCTGACCAGCCCTGCCTGCCGGACCGGTTCGGAACGCTGCTCGGAAGCCGCGCGATCGCTCGAGGGGAAGGTCTTCGTCGACGTGCAGGGCGACTGGCCCGAGGTCGATCCCGACGACCTGCGCACGCTCGCGACGACGCTGCTCGACACCGGCGCCGACTGCGCGACGCTCGCCTGCGAACTGCGGCTTCCGGACGACGACGCGAAACTGCGCGATCCGAACGTCGTCAAGGTCGTCGCCGGACTCGGCGGCCGCGCGCTGTACTTCAGCCGCGAACCGATCCCGCACGTCAAGCCAGGCGCACCCCCCTTCCCGCGCATGCGCCACATCGGCGTCTACGCGTTCCGCCGCGACGTCCTGCTGCGGCTGCCGTCGCTGCCGTCGAGCGGCCTCGACGAGGCCGAGAGTCTCGAGCAACTGCGCTTCCTCGAGAACGGCATCCAGATCCTCGTCCTGACGGCGCGAGGCGCACCGTGGGGAATCGAGAACCGCGCCGACTACGACCAGTTCCTGGCTCGCGAAGCACTGCGCACCAAGCGCTCCCGCACATGACCAAATTCATCTTCGTGACTGGCGGCGTCGTGTCGTCCCTCGGCAAGGGACTGACCTCGGCGTCGATCGGCTGGATCCTCGAACGGCTCGGACTCAAGGTGTCGATGCAGAAGCTCGACCCGTACATCAACGTCGATCCGGGGACGATGTCGCCGTTCCAGCACGGCGAGGTCTACGTGACCGACGACGGGACCGAGGCCGATCTCGACCTCGGACACTACGAGCGCTTCACGCACGCGCTGATCAACAAGGACTCGAACTACACGACCGGGAAGATCTATCGCTCGGTCATTCAGAAGGAGCGGCGCGGCGACTACCTCGGCCACACGGTCCAGGTGATTCCGCACATCACCGACGAGATCAAGGCGGCGATCCAGCGCGGCGCGACCGGCAACCCGGACGTCGCGATCACCGAGATCGGCGGAACGGTCGGCGACATCGAGAGCCTGCCGTTCATCGAGGCGATTCGTCAGTTCAGCCTCGAACGCGGGGTCCACGACTGCCTGTTCATCCACCTGACGCTGCTGCCGTACCTGCGTGCCAGCGGCGAGATGAAGACGAAGCCGACGCAGCAGTCGGTCGGCAAGCTGCGCGAGATCGGCATTCAACCGCAGATCCTGATCTGCCGGACCGAGAAGCCGATGACGCAGGACATGGCCGAGAAGATCTCGCTGTTCTGCAACGTGCGAAAGGAAGCCGTCATCGAGGAGCGCGACGTCGACTTCTCGATCTACGAAGTGCCGCTGAACCTGATGCAGAGCGGACTCGACCGGCAGATCCTCGCGCACCTGCAACTGCAGCCGCGCCGTGAGGCCGACGTCTCCGACTGGCGTCGCATGCTCGAGGTGATCCGCGAGCCGAAGCTGACGATCGAGATCGCCGTCGCCGGCAAGTACATCGAGCTGCACGACGCCTACAAGTCGATCTACGAGTCGCTGCACCACGCCGGCATCGCGCACGCCTGCAAGGTCAACCTGCGCAAGATCGCCGCCGAACAAGTCGCTGGCGCCGGCGCCGGGCAGGGTGCGGACGCGCTGCTCGCCGACGTCGACGGCATCCTCGTTCCGGGCGGCTTCGGCGAACGCGGCTTCGAAGGCAAGATCGCGTCGATCCATCACGCGCGGACGAAGAAGATCCCGTTCCTCGGGATCTGCTACGGAATGCAAGCGGCGGTCGTCGAATACGCGCGGAACGTGCTCGGCATCACCGACGCGACGACGGCCGAGTACGCGCCGAATGCCGCGAATCCGCTGATCAACCTGATGGAGGAGCAGAAGGCCGTTGCCGATCTCGGCGGCACGATGCGCCTCGGGGCGTTCGACTGCGACCTTCAGCCGGGCACGTTCTCGCACCGCGCGTACGGGACGACGAAGGTCTCCGAACGGCACCGTCATCGCTTCGAGTTGAACAACGCGTACCGCGGGCGCCTGCAAGAAGCTGGCATGGTCATGGCCGGCGTGAATCCGCGGTTGGACCTCGTCGAGATCGTCGAAGTGCCGGACCACCCGTGGTTCGTCGGCGTGCAGTTCCACCCCGAGTTCAAGACGAAGCCGATGGAACCGCATCCGCTGTTCCGCGACTTCATCGGCGCCGCCGTCGAATACGCGAAGCGACGCCATCGACGCTGAACGCGGCGCTGCTTCAGTGCGTCAGGGCGTCAGCCGCGCGACGAATCGCGGAACGATGGCGGCGGCGGCGAACGCCGTCGCCGCGGTCGTTTCGATTCCATCGGCAACCTTCCGCGTCCAGCGTGCTAGGGTTCGCTTCCAAATCATGCGTACCCTTCCCTTCCTGATCTCGACGACCACGTGCGGCGTCACAGCCGCGTTCGCCTCCGCACAAACCCAGTCCTTCACGTCGCCGGCCGGAATGGCGACCGTCGAAGGCAACGCGTCGTTCGCGTCCTTCGGTGTCGACCGACGGATCCAGAACATCGACGCCACCGACCTCGTGACGCCTCGCGTCGCGATCCGCGGCCTGCGCATGCGACGCGACGGCGCCGCCGGCGGCTTCGCCGCGCGAACGTTCACGTTCAGCATCGACATGGGCGTCGGCAACTTCGCCGCCCGTCAGACGCTGTTCGCGAACAACTACCTCGGCGCGCCGACGAACGTCTTCACGCCGAAGACGGTCAGCATGCCCGACTGGACGTCACGCCCGTCGGTCGCACCGGCACCGTTCGACTTCATCGCGGCGCCGTTCGACACGCCGTTCAACTACCTCCCGAACGGCACCGACGCGCTGATCTGGGACTTCACGCACAGCGCGTCGACCGACACGCAGTTGGTCTCGCTCGATCGCCACTACTTCGGCTACACGTCGGGCGGCACGAGCACGGTGCTCGGAGCTGGCTGCGTCGTCGGCGCGAACACGAACCCGTTCACGCACACGAACGCGCTGCTGCACGACGCCGGTGCCGGCACGATGGGGCTGCTTCCCGGAGTCACGTTCGGCCCAGCGTCGACGCCGCTGTTCCTGACGCTCGACTTCGTCGACGCGAACCTGAACCTCCCCGGCTGGTGCGGCACGCTGCACGCGGTCGGTGCGCTGACGCTGAATCTCGGCGTGACGAACGCGACCGGTGCGTTCCCGGCCGCGCCGATCTCGTTCCCGGCGAATCCGACGATCGTCGGCGCCACGGTCCTGACGCAGGCGATCGCGTTCGACCCAGGTCAACCGGCGTTCCCGTTCGCGTTCTCGAACGCGCGCCGCGCGACGATGCCTCCCTACATCCCGGCCGCATACCTGTGGGCCGCGCCGACCGCGACGACGTCGTTCGTCTATGCGGGCGGGTGCATGGTCGGCGAGTTTTTGTATTGAGTTGTTTCGCCCCGAAGGGGCGAAACAGCTCAATGCAAAAACGATCATGCTGGGCGACGGCGCAACGCGGGAAGGCCGACAAGGCGAAGGAACGCCATCGACCCCGCTGCGCCGTCGCGGGGCGCGCGCCGGTGAACGGCGTGCGACGCGAGTGCCGCGATTCCTCGCGCGACGCGACAGTTCTCGGGGGTGCGTCCCTTCGCCGTGGCCGAAGGTCGACGGTGTCGCGAGCGGCACCGGAGGCCTCCGCCCGCGTTGCCCCATCGCTGCGGGCGATGGGGCCGCGCGGGTAGGTCGGATGGCGCGACGGTTCGCGCCGATCCGTCAGCGGTTGTCCTTCCGCTCCGCTGCGTCCGCTTCTGGTTTGCGCAGGTAGACCCAGACGAAGCCGGCGGCCTTGCGCTCGGGCTCGAGGCGCCGCAGCTCTTCGTACATCTTGGTCTGCTGCCGCTGCAGCGCTTCGAGCTGCTTGCGCTCGTCGGCGGAGAGCCCGGCTTCGGTGTCCTTCTCGAACAACGGTGAGAGCTTCTGCCAGAGCGCTTGCTGCTCCTTGCGCAACTCGTCGCGACGCTTCGTCTGCTCCGGCGTCAGCTTCGGTTCGGGCATCAGGATGCTCGTGTAGTCACCGACGAGCAGGTCGGCATGGCCGTCGCCGTTCCAGTCTGCGACGTGGACCTTCGTCCGCATCGCGGGGCGCGTCGGCTCCGTGCCTGCCGCGACCGAACCACCGCCGTTCTTGCCCGGCGGAACGAGCGCGACACCCGCTGCGAACTTCGGCGCCTTCGCCGTTCCCTCGTTGACGAACAGCACGACCGACCCGTCGCCACCACCGACGATCAGGTCGAAGTCGCCGTCGCCGTCCCAGTCGAACGTCGTCGGACCGGAGTCGTTGTTCGCGACGTTCATCGCCTCCCCGCCGGCTTGGAGCGGACCCTTGCGGACGAACTTCCACTCCTTCGCCGTGCCCTGGTTCTCGATCAGAATCACCCGGCCAGCGATGTTGCCGACCAGCATGTCGAGGTCGCCGTCACCGTCGAAGTCGACGAGCCATGGCGCAGCCGCGAGGCTGTCCATCTCCGGCTTCTTCTCGCTCTCCCACGGCGGCCCGGCGTTCAGGTTCTTGCCGTCGGCGTCCTTCAGGATCTGCCCGGCGGCGTACTTGCCGTCGCCGAGACCGAGGAACAGCGTGATGTCGCCCGGCCAGTAGGAACCGCTGATCACGTCGTCGTGTCCATCGCCGTTCAGGTCCGCGAACTGCGGACCGAAGCCGATGCATCAACCCGCTGCGACGCTGGCGATCGCCCCGCCGGCGCGGAACCACTCGAACGCGTCGAACTTCGGCGCGAACGTCGTTCCGAGGTTGCGGTAGATCCGCATGCGCCCCTGGCCGAACTGTCCGACGAGAAGGTCGCGAACACCGTCGCCGTCGAAGTCGTACAGGTAGGGCGCAGCGTGACCGACGTCGACGTCGATCGGCTTGTCGCCGGCCAGGACGCGGAACGGGGCTTCGAATCCCTGCGCCGACAATGCACCGGCGAGGAGCGTCGCGGCGAAGCCGAGACGCGAGGAAGAAGAGACGCTCATCGTGGATCTCCGTGATGACTCGGAAGCGCGGCAGTCTACCGATCAGAACGGCAAGCCGACGCTGAAGTGCAACACCCAGCTCTCCTCGTCGATCTCGCGTCGGCGATCCGGATTCCACGCCGCGTCGAGGCGGACCGGACCGATCGGCAACACCCATCGCAGCCCACCACCGACCGCGTACCGCAGGTCGTCGACGCCGTACGAGTCGATGTCGACGCCGACGTTGCCGGCGTCGCCGAACACCGCGCCGTGCAGCGACTGCAGGATCGGGAACCGGAACTCGGCATTGAACGTGTGGAAGAACGCCCCGCCCGCGGGTCGCCCGTTCGCCGAACGCGGCCCGAGCTGCGCTTCGCGGAAGCTGCGCACGCTCGACTCGCCACCGTTGAAGAACCGCTCCTGCAGCGGGATCCCGTCGACGTCGCGCGACCAGATCGCGCCGGCCCGCGCCGACAACCCGAACACCCAGTCGTCGGCGAGGCTGACGAACCAAGCTGCGGAGCCGGTCATCCGATCCAGGTTGACGCTGCCGCCCAGTCCCTCGTTCGCGTGCTCGAACTTCCACGAAAGGCGCGTTCCGTCGCTCGGGTACAGCGGCGAGTCGCGACGGTCGTCGACCAATTCGGCGAACACCGAACCGATCTCGAACTGAGCGTCCGTCGCGTTGCGCAACTGCTCGTCGATGTCGCGTCCGTCGCGCGACTGCAGCGCATAGCCGACGCGCGCGCGCAGCGACAACGACAGGTTGCGGCCGAATGCGAGGTCGAACCCGCGCGTGACGTCGACGAACGCCGGTTCCTCGCGTTCGCGGATGTTTGCGCCGACCGTCAGCGACGTGTCACTGCCGAACAGGTACGGCTCGCTCCAGGTCGTCGCGAGACCGTGACCCTTCAGACTCGCGCGCGCGCCGACGTTCAATCGCTGCCCGAGACCGAACAGATTGCGATCGACGTAGAACACGCCGCCGCGCAGCGTCTCGTAGCTGCCATAGCCGGCCAGGAAGTCGACCTCGCGCGCGTCGCTCTCGCGGACCGCGACGTCGAGATCGAGAACCGTCGGGTCACCGTCGCGCGGCGTTCGGACGATCTCGACCTGCTGGAACAGCCCGGTCGCGTACAGATCGCGCAGCGTCGACTCGAGCTGACTGCCGTCGAACTGCGTTCCGGGCTTCATCGCGACGTGCCGCGTGACGACGAAGTCGGCCGATCGTTCGTTGCCGGAGATCGTCACGTTGCCGACCGTCGTCAGCGGTCCCGGGTCGCCGTCGATCCGGACCGCCACGGTCTTCGCGGTGCGGTCGACGTCGAGCGTCATCTGCACGACCGGCTCCGGCCGGCCGGCGTTCTGCAGCATGACGCGCGCACGCAGACGCAGCGCCTCCAGCCGACTGCGGTTCATCGGCTCGCCGACGAACTCGTCGACGCCGAGCTCGCTCCGATCGAGCGGCAGCGCCGGAGTGACTTCGATCGACGCGATCGCGTAGCGCGGGCCTTCGACGATCGCGAACGTGACGTCGGCTTCCGCGCCCGACGGACGACGCTCGATCTTCGGACCTTCGACTGCGACCTCGAGGAAGCCGCGCGTGTCGTAGTGCGCGACCAGCGACGAGCGCAGCAGTTCCAGATCGGCGACGACCAGATACGGGTCACCGGTGCCGAGCAGGCCCGAGCGAGTCCGCGACCAAAGTTCGAGCAACCGGTCGTCGTCGAACGCCTCGTTGCCGTTCAGATGCAGGTTGCGAACGGTCACACGCGGCCCCTCGTCGACGACGAACGTGACGCGCAGCCGCGACGACGAAGTCCGCCGGACGACGCGATACGTGACCTTGACGTCGGGATGGCCGAGCCCGAGCAGGTGGTCCTGGAGATCGATCGCCGCGTCGAACAGCGGCGCTTCGCTCTCCGGATCACGCGCGAAGTCGATCAGCGCGTCCTCGACGATCCGCCGCAGCCGGAACGATGGCTGCGACGTTCCTTCGAACGCGACGTCGACGTCGGCGATCGCACCGTCGGGCGTGCTCGCGCATCCGGCGAACACGATGCCGCAGACGACGATCCACACGGCGCGCAGAGCCGCGTTCATCGGAACTGCAGCCGGTACACGACGCCCATGTTGAGATCCTCGTAGACGTCGCGTTCGCCCTGCAGGTACAGCGAGTCGAGGAAGCGGAACTCGACGACGACGCTCTCCGTGCCGCCGCGCGAGATCTCGGTGCCGGTGACGACCGTGAAGCGGTCGAGGAAGCCTTCCTTCGCCTCGGTCGACTCCGAGCCGAAGATCCAGTCGGCCAGCTCCTGCGCCAGGTAGGTCCCGAGCACCGTCCCGACGGCCTGCGTCGTGCGCAGCGACTCCGGGCGTGCGCCGGTCGTCACGATCACGATCAGGTCCTCGGCCGGCAGCGGCGGGTCCGACGACAGTTGGATCTCGGGTCGGTCGTAGCGACCGCGCACGAGCGCGTGGATGTCGTAGCCATGACGGCGCCCGCGCGCGTTGACCGTGATCGTCGGGAACCGCGGCGCGTCGGGTTTGAACTCCAACAGCAGCGTCGACGCGCGCATCCGCATCCCGGGCAGGATCAACGCGGTCTCGGCACCGGTGATCGTCCCTTGCAGGTACGGCACCGCGAGCGTGCCCTTCAGCGTCAACTGGGCGTGCAGTTCGCCGTCGATCAGGTTGTTCGAGACGACGAACGCGTCCTGCGTGCGGACGCGCAGATCCAGGTTGCCGACGATCGAAGGCCCGAGATCGATCCCCGGCAGCACGATCCCGGCGACCGCGCCGCGACCACCGGTGCTGCGGAAGTCGATCAGCGGCATGTGCGTGACCATCCGACCGTCGCGGATCGTGACGTCGCCGCCGACGACGAAGCCCGACAGCGGCCCTGCGACCGTCACCGCGAGATCGCCGCGAACGCGCACGCCGGCGCGCCGGTGCAACAGCACGCGCTCCCCGGTCAGCGCGAGATCGAGGACGCCCTCGCGCCACGCAACCCACAGCGGACCCGGTGCGACGAACGTCCCGGTGACCTCGAACGGCGCCTGCCCGCGGCTGCCGGTCGCCTCGACGATTCGCGCCGTCGTCGCGTCGAGGTCGAGCGTGCCGGCGAGGTCGTCGAAGCGCTGGCCGTCGGCCGTCACGATGACGCCGTCGGACCACGCGATGCGCCCCTCGACGATCGGCGCCGCCAGCGTGCCGGTGCACTTCGCCGACGCTTCGATCCGTGCGCGCAGTTCGGCGAACCCGAGCTGCGCAGCCGGCAGTGGTGTCAGGTCGACGCCGTCGGAGCGGATCCTGGCGTCGAGCTGTGCAGCCAAGAGTCGCGCCGGATCGGCGAGCACGTCGGCCGGCGTCACGGCGAGCGTCGCTGCACCGGTCACGGTCGCCGCACCGAACGCCAAGCGGAGCTCGTCGAGTCGCGTTCCGTCGGCGTCGGCGCGAACCGACAACGTCAGCTCGGGCACGACGTCGTTCGATCCGACCGACACCGCCGCCGCGTGCGCCTTCGCCGTCAGCGTCACGACCGGCGAACTCGTGCCCGGCGCGAGCGTCAACCGCGCCTGCGCGCGGACTCCGCGGGCCGGCAGTCCGACGAGTGCCAGCCACGGGTCGAGGTCGTAGTCGTCGAACTCGGCCGCGACGTCGGTGCGCGTGCGCAGCACGTCGTCGAGGCCGGCGCCGCCGAGCGCACCGATCGTCCCCGAGAAGTGCACCGCGCCGCCGGTCGCGTCGGCGAGGACGACGTCGCGCAGCGTCGTCGAGCCGTCTTCCGGAACGAAGTCGCCGCGAAGCGTCAACGGATGGCCGAGCAGCGTGAACTTCAAGTCGTCGACGCGGCCGCCGTCCCGACTCCATGCGACTTCGCCGTCGACACCGCGGAGCAGTGCCGGCTCGTCGACCGTGCCGAGGCCGAAGTCGCGCAGCGTGATCGCGCCGGCCGGCTGCAGCGCCGACAGCGTCCCTCCGACCGTGCCTTCGCCGCGCACGCC